>NZ_AUTL01000182.1:0-10462 GCF_000498015.1 Pseudoalteromonas sp. TAE79 | reverse complement strand
TTTTTTCACGATACATTGTAGGTTGGCGTGTATCAACGACAATGCACACAGAGCTTATTCTTGATGCGTTAGAGCAAGCTATTTGGCATCGTGGCAACCCCGAAGGGTTAATTCACCACAGCGACAGAGGCAGCCAATATTTGTCTATACGATACACTGAGCGACTTGCTGAAGCTGGAATTCAAGCGTCTGTAGGCAGTGTGGGTGACTCTTATGACAATGCATTGGCTGAAACAATAAATGGATTATTTAAAACAGAGATTATTCGCAGAAATGGCCCGTGGAAGAATGTTGATGCTGTTGAATACGCAACGTTAGAGTGGGTCAATTGGTTTAATAATCAACGCTTATTATCTTCAATTGGGTATATTTCACCAGCTCAATATGAAACAGACTACTATGATAATTTAAACGAGTCAGGTAAAGTGGCCTGACTTAAACAAACTGGTCTCCGATGAACTCGGGGCGATTCAAAACTTTAGCCCCATTATCGACATAATTTTGTTATCTCAAAATAGATCACTTAATTAACCGAATTGGTATTAGAGTATATAAACGACATAGAAGAAAGAAGTGTCGATAACGTTTATATATATGAAACGAGCCCTGAAAGCCGCTTAGTAGATACCCAAAGAAATCGCATTTGGCTTATAAAGAACAACCCATAATAACAAAGCAGTTTCTTTGAAAGTTACTATATAAGGTTACTACATGAAGTTACTAACAAAAGGTGTTGCTCAAGAAAGCCATACAAGAGATGGTATAAATATAGCACCATTTGTCACTAATTACGTTGACATTACATTTGGATAAAACAAATAAAAAAGCAAGCCAGTTGGCTTGCTTCTTATTCATTTTATTAATACGAACAATTAGACTTTTAAATAATCCATAATACCTTCTGCAGCATTACGTCCTTCAAAAATAGCGGTTACCACTAAATCTGAACCACGCACAATATCACCACCAGCAAATATTTTAGGGTTAGTCGTTTGATGTGTAAACTCACTTTGTTCTGGTGCGTTAATACCGCCCCAGTTGTTTATTTCTACATCGTATTTTTCTAACCAATCCATTTTGTGAGGCTGGAAACCAAACGCCATAATAACTTGATCTGCTTCAATAACATGTTCTGAACCAGGTACTTCTTCAGCACGGCTTCTGCCTTTTGCGTCAGGTTCACCTAATTTAGTTTTAACCATTTTAACGCCGGTCACTTTACCTTTATCGTTCAGTACAATGCCTTTAGGCTGAACGTTATACGTAAATATAACGCCTTCTTCTTTCGCATTTTTAACTTCACGTTTAGAGCCTGGCATATTTTCTTTATCACGACGATAAGCACACGTTACTTTTGCAGCATTTTGTCGAATAGACGTACGCACACAGTCCATCGCTGTATCACCACCGCCAAGTACAACTACTTTTTGATTAGCCATATCAATACACGGTTGTTTTGTCTCGTCGTAGCCCATTACACGGTTCGTGTTACCAATCAAAAACGGCAATGCATCGTGAACACCCGATGCATCTTCATTTTCAAGACCTGCACGCATACTCTGATACGTACCAACCCCTAAAAACACAGCGTCGTAATCAGCTAAAATTTGATCAAGTGCAATATCAACACCTACTTCAACATTTAACTTAAATTCTACGCCCATTTCAGTGAAAATTTCACGGCGCTTTTGCATTACTGATTTTTCAAGTTTAAAAGAAGGAATACCAAATGTGAGTAGTCCACCTATTTCTGGGTGACGATCAAACACTACTGGTTTAACGCCATTTCGCACTAAAATATCAGCACACCCTAAACCTGCAGGGCCCGCACCAATAATGGCTACTTTTTTGTCAGTCCATGTTACATAAGACATATCAGGCTTCCAGCCCATTTTAAATGCCTCATCAGTAATGTATTTTTCAATATTACCAATTGTAACAGCACCAAACTCTTCATCGAGCGTACACGAGCCTTCACACAAGCGGTCTTGTGGGCAAACACGCCCACAAACCTCTGGTAAGCTATTTGTACGATGAGAAAGCTCAGCCGCCTCTATAATACGGCCCGTGCGTATTAACTTTAACCATTGTGGAATGTAGTTATGTACTGGACATTTCCACTCACAGTATGGGTTACCACAATCTAAACAACGGTCAGCTTGTGAGTTAACCTGATTCTCTGAAAAGGGTTCGTAAATTTCTACGAAAGATTTTTTACGTGACGAGATTGGTTTTTTGCGTGGGTCTACACGCTGCACGTCTATAAATTGATATACATTTTCGCTCATACTGCCCCCTTATTGCGCCTGAACACGTAGTTCGGCACTACTGCGAGCGCGATGCCCGAGTAAACTTTTTAAGTCACTTGATATTGGTTTTACTAATTTGAACATCGGTAAGTACAATTCAAAGTTAGCCAAAATACTTTCTGCTCTGCACGAACCCGTAAGCTCTAAATGCTCAGCAATTAAGCCGCGTAAATGTTCTTGATGCGACGTTAATTCGTCTAGTGTTACTATTTCTACAAGCTCTGGATTAATGCGTTTTTCAAAATCATTTCGCTCATCTAAAATATAAGCAAAACCACCGGTCATACCCGCGCCAAAGTTAACACCTACATTACCAAGTACACACACAACGCCACCGGTCATGTATTCACAACCGTTGTCACCTACACCTTCAACAACCGCTTGCACACCTGAGTTACGAACTGCAAAGCGCTCACCGGCACAACCCGCTGCAAACAGTTTTCCGCCTGTAGCGCCGTACAAACATGTGTTTCCAGCAATGGTTGCTTTATGGCTTTCAAAAGATGAGCCAAGTGGTGGACGAATCACTAACTTACCACCAGCCATGCCTTTACCTACGTAATCGTTAGCATCGCCAACCAATGTCATTTCAAGACCACCGGCATTCCAAACACCAAACGATTGACCCGCCGTACCGTGTAATTCAATTGCTACTGGGTCTGCCGCCATACCTTGATTACCGTGTTTATCAGCAATATAACCCGAAAGCATTGCACCTACAGAGCGGTCAGTATTACAAATACGACTCACAAGCGAGATACCGCTTGACGTATCGATTGCCTCTTGCGCTTTAGCTAATAAACTTTCGTTTAACTTACCTAGGTAATGCGAACTGTTAGGCGCACTACAATAAAGCGTTTCGCCAGTTGGGTTGTTCGGCTGAGCAATAACAGACGATAAATCAATTTTCTTCTGCTTTGCAGTTTTGCCTTCAATTTCTTCTAATAAATCTAAACGGCCAATTAAGTCAGTTAAATTTGCAACGCCTAGGCTAGCCATAATTTCACGCGCTTCTTGCGCTATAAACTTAAAGTAGTTCATCGCCATTTCTGGTAAGCCGTGATAATGCTTTTGACGAAGTGTTTCGTCTTGTGTTGCAACACCGGTCGCACAGTTATTTAAGTGACAAATACGTAAGTATTTACACCCAAGGGCAACCATTGGACCAGTACCAAAGCCAAAGCTTTCAGCACCTAAAATTGCCGCTTTAATAATATCTAAACCTGTTTTTAAGCCACCATCTGTTTGCAGGCGAATGCGATGACGAAGGCCATTTTCAACTAGTGCTTGCTGTGTTTCAGCAAGTCCAAGCTCCCATGGGCTACCCGCATATTTAACAGAAGTAAGTGGGCTTGCGCCTGTACCGCCGTCGTAGCCAGAAATAGTAATTAAATCGGCATATGCTTTAGCAACACCTGTTGCAATGGTTCCCACACCTGGCTCTGAAACAAGTTTTACAGAAATAAGTGCTTTAGGGTTTACTTGTTTTAAATCGAAAATTAGCTGTGCTAAATCTTCAATTGAGTAAATATCGTGATGCGGTGGTGGCGAAATTAACGTAACACCTGGTACCGAATAACGAAGCTTAGCAATATACGGCGTTACTTTTTCACCTGGTAATTGTCCACCTTCGCCTGGTTTTGCACCTTGCGCTACTTTAATTTGAATAACGTCAGCACTGCGTAAGTAATGAGGCGTTACACCAAATCGACCTGAAGCGACTTGTTTAATACGCGAGTTTTTCTCTGTACCATAACGCAGTTTATCTTCACCGCCTTCACCCGAGTTTGAACAACCACCTAAGCGGTTCATTGCAATTGCTAGCGCTTCATGCGCTTCTGGTGATAGCGCACCAATACTCATTGCTGCTGAGTCAAAACGCTTGTATAGGTTTTCTGCAGACTCAACTTCATCAATGCTTATACCTTGCTCAGGTAGTTTAAGCGCAAGCATGTCACGTAAAGTGGCAATAGGACGCGTATTAACAAGTTTTGCATATTCACTGTAATCACTATATTCACCAGAACGAACTGCTTTTTGCAGGGTTTGGATTACATCAGGATTATAAGCATGATACTCGCCGCCATGTACGTACTTAAACAAGCCGCCGTGGCTTAATAATTTACGCTTACTTAGAGCGAGTTTGTGTAAGCTTTGCTGATCGTCATCAAAGTCGGTAAAGCATGCGCCCTGTATGCGACTTGCCACACCTTTAAAGCACATTTGTACAATAGCGTCAGATAAACCAACCGCTTCAAACAACATTGAGCAGCGATATGATGCAACCGTACTTATGCCCATTTTAGACATGATTTTGTATAAGCCCTTGTTAATGGCTTTACGGTAAGCAAGAGTTACTTCGCAATACGACTTATTAATAATTTTGCTGTCGCTCATTGCAACTAACGATTCATACGCAAGGTATGGATAAATTGCCGTAGCACCAAAGCCTAATAACACAGCAAACTGATGCGCATCACGCACGCTACCGGTTTCAATGATAATGTTTGATTCACAACGAAGATTGTTATCAACTAATCGTTTTTGTACCGCACCTACAGCCATAGCTGCTGGAATCGGCAAATTTGCTTCATCAAAGTTACGGTCAGTTAAAATAAGCATGATACAACCAGCGGCTGCTTTTTCTTGTGCTTGGTCACAAATACGCGTGACCGCATTTTCTAAACCTTCTTCAACTGTGTAGGTAATATCGATTTTACAGTAGCTGTAATGCGCTTCATCAGCATTTAATAGCTGCTGCATGTCTGCGTACATTAAAATTGGCGTATCAAACTGTAGGCGCTTAGCATGGCCTGTTGTTTCGTTAAATACGTTTTGCTCACTACCAATACATGTCGCAAGTGACATTACATGATTTTCACGCAGTGGATCGATAGGTGGATTTGTTACTTGCGCAAATTTTTGACGGAAGTAATCATAAAGCGAACGATGCCCTTCACTAAGCACTGCAAATGGCGTGTCATCACCCATTGAGCCGGTTGCTTCTTGGCCGTTTTCACCCATTACACGAATAACACTATCAAGCTCTTCGTTGGTATAACCAAACATTTTTTGATATTTAGCTAGCGTTTCGTCATCAAATGAGCGATTACCGGCGTCTTGCTCAGTAAGCTCTTCAAATGGTACTAAACGTTTAACGTTCTCCTCAAGCCACGACTTGTAAGGATGGCGAGACTTTAAATCTTGATCGATTTCATCTGAGTGCCAAATTTTGCCAAGCTTAGTATCAATAACTAATAATTCACCTGGACCAACACGGCCTTTTTCAACTACTTCATCGGCAGTGTAATCCCAAATACCCACTTCTGATGCAAGCGTAATAAAGCCATCTTGTGTAATTACATAACGCGCTGGGCGAAGTCCATTACGGTCAAGGTTACACGCCGCAAAACGACCATCCGACATAACAATACCTGCCGGGCCATCCCATGGTTCCATATGCATAGAGTTAAAGTCGTAAAATGCACGTAAATCGTCGTCCATTGCACGGTTTTTCTGCCATGCAGGTGGTACGAGCATACGCATAGCGCGGAATAAATCCATGCCACCAGCTAAAAATAGCTCAAGCATATTATCTAGGCTTGATGAATCAGAGCCGGTTTCGTTTACAAACGGCGCTGCGCTTTGTAAATCAGGAATAAGCGGTGACGCAAACTTATATGAACGTGCGCGTGCCCACTGGCGGTTACCTTCAATAGTATTAATTTCACCATTGTGTGCTAAATAACGGAAAGGTTGAGCTAAAGGCCAACGCGGCTGAGTATTAGTAGAGAAGCGCTGATGGAAAACACAAATCGCACTCGTCATACGAATATCAGCTAAATCTAGGTAAAAATTTGGTAAATCTGCAGGCATCATTAAGCCTTTATAGATAGTTACCAAACCAGATAGACTTGCGATATAGAAAGCTTCGTCATCAACAATGCGCTTCTCAGCGCGGCGGCGTGCTACATATAAGCGACGCTCTAAGTCTTTAGAACGCCAACCTTCTGGCGCGCTAACAAAAATTTGTTCAAAACCTGGTAATTGCTGTACAGCAATAGGACCCAACATAGATGGGTCGGTTGGCACAACGCGCCAACCTAAAATATTTAACGTTTCTTTTTCTAATTCTTCGCTAAGTATTTGCTTTGCAGCTTGCGCTAAAACAGGGTCTGAATTTAAAAATATCATACCCACTGCGTAGTTTTTGCCTAAGTGCCAGTTATGTTCACTAGCAATAGCACGGAAAAAGCTATCTGGTTTTTGTAATAATAAACCACAGCCATCACCTGTTTTACCATCGGCAGATATACCACCACGGTGCTGCATGCGATCAAGCCCCGT
Organism: Pseudoalteromonas sp. TAE79; assembly: GCF_000498015.1. Taxonomy (NCBI): domain Bacteria; kingdom Pseudomonadati; phylum Pseudomonadota; class Gammaproteobacteria; order Alteromonadales; family Pseudoalteromonadaceae; genus Pseudoalteromonas; species Pseudoalteromonas sp. TAE79. The sequence goes on along the minus strand of NZ_AUTL01000182.1, from coordinate 3,806 downwards.
AATAGCAGTACGAATAAGCCTATGACTAGCTTGACCATTAACTTGAGCTATTAAGCCAAAGCCACAATTTTCTTTTTCTAACTTTGAGTCGTATAACATAGACCCCTCCCCTTGCTGCACTGTTAGCGTGGATGAACTGCTCGACGATTTGCTAACAGACGGACAAAACTAGCCTCTATCTTAAATAGAGTCAATAGCACTTTGAATACATATTCACATTCTTGAATATTTCTCACTTCATAGCAAGATTTCTTTTTATCATTATTTTTAACATTTAGCGTTATTTTAACCACTATTTTTTCATGACACTGGTGTCAAGTTTAATATATTGTAAAAAACACGAGCCTTCAGCGTGCCAGCTTACGTAAACGTAAAGGCAACCAAAAGTGAATAAGTATTCAGCGCTAGAGAGACTATTCAGTTAACATTTAGATAGTTTTATGCTATTTCATTACTTTAATGGCTTAACATCCCCGATTATTGCTGCTCATTAGTATAGTTATGAAAGTTCATGTCATTTTTTGTACGTTAATAGTGAATTTTTATTTAAAACTATGTCCGATGCGGACACATAAACTGTCCGCGGACATAAATTTCAATAACAAAAAAATAAAAACACTTAAATATCAACACCATAATAGTTGGCATATTAATCGTATAGCTTTATATATAATCGCTAATTGGAATTACTATGTTTACTCTAAGCTTATTTTTACTCTCTCCTATTGCCGCTATTTGCACAGCAGCTTTATTACTGCTGTGCGAAAAATACATAAAAGCAATTTAGGGGAAATTAAATGATTAAAGATACCAGCGCACAAGACGTACAAGTAAAGGCACCTATAAGCTATAAAAAATACGCGATAATCACTGCGATTGTTTTCATTGTGGTCTCTGCAATTGCTTATATTTTTTAAACGAGCCATAGCGCTAAAAGCTCTATTAGCCGCTCAAAAGTACAGATTGCAAAAGTACATGTTAAGGCGCTCATTCGAGACATTGCCGCCAGTGGTAAAATTGTTGCTGCTAATGCTCCTAAAATCTACAGTCCAGAACGGGGGTTTATAGATTTAAAAGTAAAGGCCGGCGATACAGTAAAGCAAGGCGACACACTTGCCCTGCTGCAAAGCCCTGAGTTAACTAATGAATTGAAGCAACAGGAGTCTGTACTTAAAAGACTTGAAGGCGAACAGCAAAGGCAACATTTGCAAGCAAGACGCCAAACACTCACCTCTGGCGAAGAAGGTAAAACGTTGTTTTATGAACTACGAGAAATAAACCCACACCTACCTATTATACTTATTACAGCTTGGACCGAACTTGCCACCGCCATTGAGTTTGTAAAAGCCGGTGCTGCTGATTACTTACCGAAACCCTGGGATGATGCAAAACTACTCGTTTGTATCAGTAACTTAATAGAGCTAGGCAGTGCTAAAAAAACAGTTGCTACACATAATCGCCATCAACAAGAGCGTGAAGGTACATTTAAAAGCGCAGACCTTGCCGGGCTAATATTTAAAAGCACGGCTATGGAACGACTGGTTACTATGGCGCTTCAAGTGGCTAAATCTGATATATCTGCATTAATTACAGGCCCTAATGATAGTGGCAAAGAGTGTATTGCGCATATTATTCAAAGAAACTCCCCACTTGTATCGCAACCTTTTATTAAGGTAAACGCCGGTGCACTACCGCAAGAACTTATAGAGGCCGAACTTTTTGGCGCTGAAGCTGGCGCATACACGGGGATAACCAAACAACGTATTGGTCGATTTGAAGCAGCTGATGGCGGTACGTTATTTTTAGATGAAATTGGTAATTTACCACTTTCAGGACAAATAAAATTACTACGCGTACTACAAACCGGCGAGTTTGAACGTTTAGGCTCAACACAAACACGAAAGGTAAATGTGCGGGTTATATCGGCCACTAACGAAAACTTACTACAAGCAATTCAACAAGGTCGATTTAGGGAAGACTTATATTATCGCCTTAATGTAATTGAGCTCAATGTGCCTGCCCTTAGCGAAAGGCAAGATGATGTTTTAGCACTCATTAGCCACTTCTTACCTCACCGAGAGCTGACTATAAACACAGAGCAAGCACTTCAACATTATAAATGGCCAGGTAACGTTCGAGAGCTAGAAAATGCTTGTAAACGTGTAGCGGTACTAAAACCAACAGGTGCGCTTACAGTCGATGACTTTGCACTTTCGTCATCGGTTACTGCTCAACAAGAAGCAAAAGCAGAACCGACCAAACAGGAAATAGAACACGCAATGCGCGCTCATCAAGGTGTTATAGCCAAAGTGGCCCGTGAATTTGGTTTAAGCCGACAAGCTCTTTATCGTCGATTACAAAAAATGGGTATTGATTATTAATGCCAAACATTATTAGCCACTTTACCCTAAGCCAAAAGGTTGTGTTAATTTGCGCACTTTGTAGCGCGCTGCCTGTTTTTATTATTGCCGCACTTAGTGGTTTTGATATGTACTACACTCTGTTTTTAATATTACTAACGCTTGCATTTAGCACCTTGCTTTCAAGAGCTCTCACCAAACCAATAAAGCTTGGCATGCAATCGCTCGAAACCGGGTTGCTTAATTTTAAAGATGGTGAGCTCTCCAGCTTACTAGCGTATAAAAGTAATGATGAACTTGGAAAACTATGCCGACTTTATAATCAAACCGCTAAACAGCTTCGCCAAGAAAAACAATGGATTTACCAGCGCGAGTTAATGCTTGATAAAGTATTGCAAAGCTCGCCGCAAGCGTTATTACTGGTCAATGATAATAATACGGTGGTATTTAGTAATTTAATTAGCCGTAGTTTATTTAATAGCGCAACCCGCCTTGAAGGTATGCAGCTAAGTAAATTGCTCGAAAATTCGCCCCTGCAATTAATAGCAGCTATAGAGCACGGTGTTGATGGCCTCTTTAATATAGAAATAGAGAATCAAGACTCGCAAACTTGGCATTTAGCCACCGGGGAGTTTTTACTCAATAACCAAAAGCATCATTTATATATATTTAAACAATTAACCCGTGAGCTTAGTCGCCAAGAAGTTGCCGTGCGGAAAAAGGTAATACGCATTATCAGCCACGAATTGAATAATTCACTCGGCCCTATGTCGTCCATGTTACACAGCGCACAATTGCTCGCAAATAAAGTTGATGAGCCCCGCCTTGCCCGTGTATTTGCAACTATTGATGAGCGAATTAGTCATTTAACTGAATTTGTACAAGGCTATGGCAAGTTTGCTAAATTACCTCAGCCACAAAAAACACGGATTAACTGGCAAAACACACTCAATAATTTAAAAAATCACTGGCAATTTAGCTACGAAATAAAAAATCCACACAATGAATTACAAGCTGATCAAGCCCAACTCGAGCAGCTGCTCATAAACTTATTAAAAAATTCACACGAGTCAGGCTCCAACTCCAATGAAATAAATATTCAGGTCGAATTTGTACCCCAAGCTTGTGTTATAAATGTGAGCAACTGCGGCAAAGGTATGAGCGAGCAAGTAATGGCAAATGCTTTAGTGCCCTTTTATTCAACAAAAAGTACGGGAAGTGGTTTAGGGCTAGCCTTATGCAGAGAAATAGCAGAAGCGCACCAGGGGCATATAAGTTTACATAACAAAATAGAGGGCGGCTTAAACGTACAAGTGAGCCTTCCTTATTCGTAAATTCACAAAAATTAAAAACAACAAAGCCACTTAAAAAGCTGTCTCTTGATCACAAGTCTGACTCAAGAGATTTTGCTAAATCGTAGCCTTCCAGGATGGCTTGTAACTTAAG
>NZ_AUTL01000181.1:0-2897 GCF_000498015.1 Pseudoalteromonas sp. TAE79 | reverse complement strand
CCGAATTGTTGTTTTGCCCAATGAGTATGTTCGTTAATCATAATGTGCCCTCAAACAAGATTTGAAGATCTGATCATGACATTGAGATTTAGTTCAAAAAAATCCCCGCTAATTTCTTAGCAGGGATTTGTGTATAAGAGACAGCTAATTGCGGCTTTTTTAATGTGTGTTGTTTAAACTGTTTAAACTATTTAAACTCTAAATTACTTTTTTACTTGAGCATCTAACGATTCGCCATTCACTTCACTAGAATCGTCACTCATTAGATATAAATATGTAGGCATTAAATCCTCTGGTGTAGCAAGTGCGTCTCTATCTTCACCTGGATATGCAGCAGCTCGCATTGAAGTGCGAGTAGCGCCTGGGTTAATACAGTTTACACGAATATTCGTTTTACCTACTTCACATGCCCATGTTTGCATCATACCTTCTACTGCAAATTTTGAGATGGCATAAGGCCCCCAAAATTCACGACCTTTGCGGCCTACACCTGATGACGTAAATACTATCGATGCATTATTAGACTTACGAAGAACAGGAAAAAGTGCTTTAGTGATCATTGCTTGTGCAGTCACGTTTACTTTCATTATGTTTTCGAACGTAGATGAGCAAAAATGTTCAAGCGGACCGAGTGACCCTAAAATACCTGCATTATTAAGCAACCCATCAAGGCGTCCAAACTGATATTCGATTGTTGCAGCAAGGTCACGGTAGTTTTGCTTCGTTGCGCCTTTTAAATCCATAGGGACTATTGCAGGTTTAGGGTAGCCAGCATTAACAATTTCATCGTAAACACATTCAAGTTTATTAGTTGTTTTTCCTAATAAGATAACTGTAGCGCCGTATTTTGCATACGTAATTGCTGCAACTCGGCCAATACCATCACCGGCGCCTGTTATTAAAATAATTTTATCTTTAAGTGCGTTTTCAGCCGCTTGATATGTGTGCATAAAAGTACCCATTCATCTATTTTTTTTGATTTTAACATAGCGAAACGTGAAGTAATCGAATTTATTGTAAAATTAGGTGGCGAAAATAGAAACTTTACGTTAAGTTTAACTGGTCTAATGTCTCATTAATAACCTGATTACATTGTTTTAACTTAATACACTGATTAAACACACTATAAAAATAAAATACGTGCGGAGCCAACAATATGAAAAAAATGCTACTTTCACTCTCGGTTACAGCTGCTTTAGCAGGTTGTGGCGGTGGAGAAACGTTAACAGATGTCAAAAACGACACAGCAGCAGTTATCCCAACAGCAACGGTTACATTTGACCCTGCTGCAGGTATCTTATCGGTACCTAATGATTTATTAATGAGTGGAACCCAAGACGGTACACTTAATATTCCTGGTGAATTAGATGACAACAATGTCTCTATTTCGCGCGCAGCTTATGCAAACCCTCAACTTGCACTAGGTGCACTTGATGGTTGGTCTTCGCAGGTTCCTTATAAAATCGATTTAACATTCCCACCAAATGTGAGTTTAGATGAAGCGTCTGCTGGGACCCCTGGTACAGTAAGAATTTTTGAAGTTGTAATGGGTGCAAGTTTAACTGATGCAGAATGTTCAGTTGTAGCTGCCGGTACTGCTTGTAAATTGGTCGGTGAGCTTACTTTTGGTGTTGACTTTGTTACTCAAGCTTCAGGTGATGGCGTTGCTATTATACCTTTAAAACCTTTTACGGCCGGTAGCTCATACATCAATGTATTAACTACAGCGCTTAAGGATTCTTTAGGTCGTTCTATTGAGCCTTCATCTACTTATGCCTCTGTGAGTGAAGAAGCGCCGTTAATTACAGAAGCCCAACTTGGTTTGCAAGGTGCTGTAAATAGCTACGAAAATGTAGTAGTTAGTTCAGGCGATATTTCAAAAGACGATATTATTTTTTCTAGCGCAATGACTATTCAATCAGCAGGGCCAGTACTTGGTACTATTAAGCAATTATTAGCTGGTAGTTTGAGAAACCCTGCAACCATACCAAAAATAACTATCACAGAGTCTGAAGAAACGGTTAAAGATTTTTTAGGTTTTCCAGACATAGCTACTTTTGCACCATTTGATGCTGTTGAATACATTAAAGGTGAAATTACTTTACCAATGTATCTAGGCAAACCTACAGGTACCGATATAAGCGCTTTGAATGACACATACTGGAAAGCAATGTGTTCAAGCCCTGTTGCAGTATTAAATCAGTTAGCCGCGGATCAAAAGTTACGAGATGAGGGTAAAGAAGAAGATATTGATGCAACTATGTTTGACGAAGGGCCTTATGAAGACGTTTGTCAGCAAATAAATACCCGTCTACATGACTATCCAAAAATAGATATTACTCGGCATTTAACTAAATATAACCCAGTTCCATTAGCTCAAAGCAATGAGACTATACCTGTACAAATTACAAAGCCAATTTTAGCTGATATAAATGTTTATCGTTCAGCTTATGGTTTACCTGAGCTTGAAAGTATCCCAGAAGGTGGTTGGCCAGTTGTTATTATGCAACACGGTATTACAACACAAAAAGAAAGTATGCTTGCTTTAACGGCGCAGCTTTCTATTCAAGGCTTTGCAACAGTTGCTATTGACCATCCAAGACATGGTGAGCGTGGAATAGATGTTGATGGTGATGGAACAGACGACTTTAATGCAACAACGGGTTCTGTGCTTAGTTACATGAACTTAAGTTCATTACTTGTTGCGCGTGATAGCTTACGTCAATCAGCGGCTGATTTATTGGGTTTACGTTTAGGTCTAAACTTTATTAATGATGCAACGATTAATGCGCAAGATGTAACTTACATTGGTCATTCATTAGGCTCTATTGTAGCCCCTGCATTTATTGCACAAGCTAATAAGCCATTAGCGCCAACCGTTGACCCATTATTTAATG
>NZ_AUTL01000180.1:0-5076 GCF_000498015.1 Pseudoalteromonas sp. TAE79 | reverse complement strand
ATTCCCCCAAGGTGTTAACGGTCCTATTCAATATGGTGTTGGTGTGAAAGCCCATGCGGTTTACTTATCACAATATCAATTACTCCCTTATAACCGCATTGAAGAATACTTTAGTGACCAACTAGGTATTCCGATCAGTGCCGGCAGTTTATTTAACTTTAATGAACAAGCAGCGGCACTAGTAAAGTCATCGGGCGCAGAAGGTATCATCAAAGCGGCATTACAAAGCCCGCATCAAACTTTGCATGTTGATGAGACTGGCATTAATATCGGCGGTAAACGGCGATGGCTTCATGGTGCATCAACGACTTGGTGGACTTATTTTTATCCTCATGAAAAAAGAGGAAAAATAGCGATGGATGAGGCCGGTATTTTACCGCACTTTACCGGTGTGCTATGTCATGACCATTGGAAGCCATATTATCAATATACCCAATGCCAACATGCATTATGTAATGCTCACCACATCCGAGAATTAGAAAGGGCTTGGGAGCAAGACGGCATGCAATGGGCGAAGGATATGCAAACCTTACTTAAAGAAATGAATAAAGCTCAAATAGATAATCCCGACCTAGATAAAGGGGCTAAACAGAAATATCGTGAGCAATATCAAAAAATATTGCTTCAAGGTGACGCTAAATGTCCACCACCAGAAAAAAGTAGCCGAGTGGAAGGTCAGCGAGGCCGATTAAAGCGAACCAAATCCCGAGCATTATTGGAACGACTAAGAGATTATCAAGATGATGTTTTACGTTTCATGATGAGCACTGGCGTGCCATTTACCAACAACCAAGGCGAGAATGATATTAGGATGACCAAGGTTCATCAAAAAATATCGGGGTGTTTTAGAAGTAAGCAAGGAGCTGAAATGTTCTGCTTGCTGAGAAGCTATTTATCGACTTGCAGAAAACAATATGTATCTGCAAGCCTAGCCCTTGAGTTATTATTCAAAAATCAGCTGCCTGATATATTCATTTCAGATGAGGCTGAATAGTTACCTAAGTTTTACAGTAATTTAGCTGCAACAGCGCTAGCAGACAAACAGCTGGATATTGCTTACTCACTTATTCTACAAGCAAACAAATACACTCCCAATGATCCTGAATTATTTAATATAGCGGGCATTTTGCATCGTCGGGCAGGTGATTTACAAAGCGCTAAAAATATCTATCAAACAGCACTTAGTAATAATGAAATAAGCATTAATTTAATCAGCAACTATCAGCTTTTAGCTAAAAAATTAGGCGACAAAGAGCTTGTCAAAGAGCTCACGTCACAATTAGTTAATAAAGAAAAAGACCCATATGAATTACTAGTAATCGCTAAAAACAACTTACAAGCTGGCCATGCTCATCAGGCTAAAGCACACCTTGAGCAAGCTATTACTAAAGCGCCTTACATTGCTGAGTTATACTTGGAACTCGCAAAAGTTCGCTATCAACAAGGTAATATTAAACAAACACAAACCTTGCTTGAGAAAGCTATCGAACTAGAACGTGATAACCAAAAAATCGATGTATATCAAGCTAAGTTACTATCCTTGCAGATGGATGAGTAACTTAGCCAATTGATATTTATAGCGAATAATAAAAGCTTAGCCACGCTCGCATTTCATCTTCAAAACTATCGCCTTCTACTCGCGACAGTCCCATATTAAATATTAAGTCATTTATACCAGCAGGCCCCATTCCAAAACTAAAATCACCTTGGTGTTTTATCCCGTAACTTTGTGCATATACGGTGCCGTCGAGTTGATGCTGCTTGTAATAAAGCCACGGCATGCCTTCTTTAAAGCTAAAGCCGCCACCGTAACCTTGATAGCGCTTTGCAGCTGCGCTATAAAAAGGCAGCTCAGATGAAAGTACATATTCACTATTTTGCTGCTGATTAATAAGATTTGAGCTAAAGCCACCTAATGCAAGGCTGCTGTCATCACGTTGTTTTTGAGAAAAATTTGCATAAAGAGGAATACCAAACGCTTTACCAAAAATTTTGGCGACTAAATCGTAACCTTGCCAACTATTACTTTTACTACTGCCATCGTACCAACTTGCATAAAGGCTTTGGCCTATCACAAAGTCTTGACGATCATATTGCCAACTTTGGGCAACGCCTAAGCGCGTCCAATTTTTATGGCGTTGTTTATAATCAGTGTAATTGTAGGCAAGCTCCGGCGTTAAACTTAGCTGCCCAAATTTAACAGGGTAACTTATTGCAGCAAAACCACCACGGGCATCCATATCTGCATTTAGCCTTTGTTGATACTGGCGCGATGTATTTAAATTATAGTCAAACAGTGCAAGTTTCAGTTTTACATCAAGCGCATTATATTTTGCCTGCACATAACCACCGTGCAGTGCTCCATCGTGTAAATCAGTGCTATATCCTGCTTGCAAGTCGAGCTGTTTTAATAAATCGCTACTTTTAATACTTAAATCTAACAAACTGGTAGAAGCCGAATAATACTGCGCCCCTAGTGCAAAAGTAGCGTGCTGGTCGAGCACGTTGTAATTTGTTTGCTGCGTTGTTTGGTGCGTATATACTTTAGCTTTTGGAAGCGTATGTTCGTTTACAATGAGCAGCGGTGCTTTTTTATTAGCCGAAAATTCAGTAACTACAGTGCTGTTTATAGCTTTTGGCAATGTTTTTACATTTGGCCCATCTGCGGTTATCGAAAAATAGAGTAACGAGCCATCAGCCATTTCAATCGGGTGAGCAACGGCTTCCTGCCCCTGAGTTAACTTGCTGAGTGTTTTACTCTCTATGTTGTAGTTATAAATATCAGTAGCGCTATTTAAGCCTGCAACAAAGTAAAGTGACTCACCATTATGGCTAAAGCTAGGCTGACTTAAATATTGATACCCGTTTGGCATAGGTATTAATTGCTGCTTATTACTACCCACATCTTGTATATACAATTGCCAGTTTTCATTTAATGACGTTGATAAATAAGCTAATTTAGTTTCATCAGGACTGAGTATTGGGTAATCGTAAGTTGTCTCAAGGCTTTTTGTAAATAATGGTGTGGTGGTTTGCGTATTGAGATCAACCTTTACTAATTCAGAGTAGCCACCTCTTATTTGCTCGCCATACAAGGTTTCACCGTTACTGGTTACGCTAAATCGTCGTATACCAGCAAGCTTGGTAAGCTGTGTAATATTTCCAGTGTCAGTGTTATAGCTAAATATGTCTGACACTTTATTATAAATACCCGACTCTTCATTGCTGTACGCATTAAAATATAACGTTGTGCTATTTACCCATTGCGGGTTTGCAATACCGGCTCGATTAATTTGATTAAGCACTTGTTTTTGTTCGCGCTTAAACACACTTGGCGCTGTATCGGGGATGTCTTGTGCATCGTTTTTGAGTAGCTCTTTTTGCGCTTTAGTAAACTCCTCTTGCGCCTTTATGTTGTCGTCCGTGCTATAAATTATAAGCTTGGTATTGCTCTCTTTGTCTCGCTCAACAATTGCAATTTTACTACCATCTTTTGAAAGTGCAGGGTTACTTGCATATAAGTTAAGTTCAAGCCAAAGTTCACTATTAAGTAACGGCTCTCCTTGTTCTATTTGCATTGCTTTATAGGTATATTCAGCTATAAATCGGCGATATAGCTTGGCTGCACTTTGCCCAAACACACCGCTAAATGCCTCATCAAAGTCACGCGTTTTTACGCCTTGCATTCGCGTCCAAACACTATCGAGTGTTTGCTCTGAATAGTTTTGCTCTAGCCAATTTAAAAAGCGACTACCCATTAAATACGCCATTGAGCCGCCCATAAAGCCCTGCTCGCCATTTAATTGCCCATAGGTTGGCAAAGCACCTTGCTGAGCAAATTCTCGCAGTATTGACTCTGAGTAGTTATCAAATAAACGCCCACGGCCCGTCATTTTAGACTCAATCAATGTGGCATAACCTTCGGCTACCCAGCGCGGTGTATCACTGTAAGTTAAGTCGTATAAATCCCATATGCCACGTACTTTTTGCTGCCAGTGATTGCGTGTAGGCTGTGCTAAATGCACTAAGTGAATATATTCATGCAGTACAAGTAACTGCTGCCAGCCAGCGCTGTTTGATATAACGGTGTCGGATTGTGGTGGGGTTGTAAAAAGTGCCATTACAGGATTATTTGAGGTAGGTAGCGCAAAGCCATTTGCCGCATTTAGGGGATCAAACACTACTACATCAACTGTTTTATCAAGTGTTCGGTTTTGCTGCTCAAGCACTTTGGTGCGTACTATTTCAAGCTCTGCTGCAGTTGATTTAGCAAAGTCAGCATGCTCAACACTGTAGTGAATGTTGAAATGTTCGGTATGAATAGTTTGCCAATCGGCTGCAAAGATCGGTGCTGCTAGTAATAAAGCTGATGCGATAAGTGTTTTTTTCATGAGCGTCCCTAAAATAATTCCTTAATATCATCTAGGGTATTATTAAATGTCTTTCATGGGCAGTAAGAAAATGTAATAAAACATGTGAAAATGGGTATTTACACATGTTTTATTAGGGTATTTTACATCCAGCTGCGAGTATCTGACTCAATCTGCTTAATTGTAAAATCAATAATAAAGTCAGCATCTTGCTGCTTTATGTAGGGCATAAATACAAAGCCTGAAGCAAGTTGTATATACAGGCTTTTTAAGCCTGACTTTCTCATTAGGTACGTACTTATACTGCGCGCACTTTGCGCTTTATAAAGCTCAAAAACACGGTAATGAACGCCAATCATACCTTTGCGTACAACCATGTAAAATCGACCATTATCCTCATGCATGTAATAACCATAACGCTGATACGATAAAGTTACCAAGCCAGAAAACACCACCAAAACACCAAGGCTTATCAAAGTATTAATATCAGCAATAAAACAAAAGCCAAACACTAATACACTCGGTAGCAATGAATAAAAGCCTAAATTTTTATACAAAAGCGCTCGCTCTGCGTGCTTAAAAGCGAGTTTTTTACTATTAAACCACGGGTAAATCCATTGGCATACACTATCAACTTGTTCGCTATTTAATACAGGTAATACCAAGGTTTGTTTATTTTTTTTAGCCGCAACACCGGCTGCTATTC
>NZ_AUTL01000179.1:0-6691 GCF_000498015.1 Pseudoalteromonas sp. TAE79 | reverse complement strand
TAGCCGATAAAAGGCAGGCAGCTATTGCTGCAGATAAAGTAATAGTTTTCATAGCAATTATATTGCCATGGGTATTATGCGGCTGTGGTGATTAAGTACCGTTATTAGAGGGGAGAAAATCAATACCAGTAAAGGAAGTTAAAAAAAAGCTTCTATAAGTAGAAGCTAGTCATTGAATAAAGGGGAATCTTGTTCACAAAACGGACAATTATTATAATTTCTTTCTGAATGAAATATAAAATCCATCCCGCATTTATTACAAACTTTTTTCGAGACAGTGCCATCTGCTAAATATTTGAAAATATAATAAATCCTATTTATATCAATATACTTATTGTTATAAATTAGTAAGTAGGACTTTGCTAACGTGAGTAATTCCTTTTCAGTTATTTTTCTTTTTATTTCTGCATTTTCAGGGCTGAATGAACAATACATTCTATAAATTATATTAGCGTGTACCCTATGTATAACATGAGTAGTCATCCATCCCGCACCTTTTCTGTACTTACATAAATCTTTATTGATAGCTAATTCTAATCGTCTATCTACTGCAAAAAACTTATCTAAAACATTGGCATTTGCTCCTAAGCTAGCCATTTCATAAGCGAGCTTTATTTGGCTATAATAAGCACCGGGGTCCCAAGATAGAGCTTTTTTTTTGGAAGTCTTTTCACACATAAATCAATCACCTATATCAGTGAAGCTGATTGAACTTCGTTTACAGGTCGAATGCTTGTTGTGCGTGGAGAGCCTGTGAAAGCATTAATATGTGCAACCGTATTATGAAAATGTTCTACACCTGATTCTAAAGAACTTAGAAGAGCACTCATAGGGCTAGCGCCTCTCAAACTATGCCCATCTTGTCCCTTTATTGTTAGTATAGGAGGGCTAGAGTGTAAAGCTTGTTCTAAAAGGTGAACTGGTGTTTCCGCTAATTGCCTAGCTTCTTCTTTAGATATTTTAAATAAACAAGCTACGCTTACTGGATCAATCCTTGCTAAATCTCTCATTGAGAGAATAAAAGAAGTTTGTGCAATTTGAACTGAGCGGTAACTATTGTTATCAAGTATGCCGATTTCCATTAACTCTTCCTATATATCAAAACAGTAAACGCTTAACTTTAAACGTGCAGTAGTCGCATTTTACGGAGAGTTGCTTACGCTTTCAACGTTTTTAACATTTATTCTTTAATATAAAGTAATGGTCATTAATTCTAAGTATAGAAAACCTCATAAAATCAGTATATTGTAACTATTCTAGCTTGACTAAGTTTCTCTTTGTTTGGCTCATACAAAGACTATAAACATCAATGTTGGGTGGATAATCAAATTCAGTTAATAGAATGTGTTCTAAACCAGTATTAAGTTTCTTATTTCTTAAGTTTTCTATATTAATAATTGGATTATAAGTGGCTTTATTATTGGATTTATTGGTATCAACTCTGTCATCTTCTTTAGTTGGAGTTGTCTTATTTTTACGAAATTTTTGCTGCTTAAACTTATAAATTTGAGCCGATTTACCAGCCGGCATTAATAGCGGGATGCTACCACCTCTAGCAAGCTTAAGTTTATCAACAAACCTAAATATATTTTTTGTAAGTAGTTGTTCTGTATATTTCTTAACAGTATTTCGATTACCTATTTTGCACCAGTAACAAGCAAAAGTTAGGCTAAAAGCAGTAGCATCAGAAGATTGCTCTTTAAAAGAACGTTTACATTGAAGTAACTGCTTAAAACCGTCATAAAGCCTACTACAAGATTTCAATTCTTCAGGAAGCTTTGGCAAGTCTTTAACAGGTTCAGCTATAATCATCCCAGAAGCAATAAGTAATCGGGTTAACCACACTTTATGAGTTGCAGGTGGAAAGGCATCACGTTCAATTCTACGGCCGCTGTGCATCATCGCGTAAATTCTTGCTAAATCGAAAATCACAGGACCTGTGTTATTAGGGTTGTCATGCTTTTCATTGAAAGCCATGTATACAAGCCTAGTTTTCTTATTTGAAGTAAGAAGAGCTAAATTACAACTCGGGTTTTTATCTTCTACGTTAGGAATAATTGAAGAAAAAGATTTAGAGTAGCTATGGTTAGTCGATATACCTTCAACGGGGAGTCCTAAATAGGTTGCTAATTTCAACCATGTACCAGGATTACAAAGTAAATTATCAAACTCTGATTGTGAAAAAGGAGCATGTAGGCTATTCGGAACACTATAGCCACATATAATCCGATCTGAATTAACTTTAACATTATCAAAATCTACTGAACTAAAGGTTACGTATCCTCTGTTCACTTTCTTCTTTGAAACATCTTTTACAGCTATAGATTTATTTCTTTTTTGCTTTGTTACTTTTAGATCTTTACCTTTATTTGACCAACATTGTTGAAAGTCATTATGTTTGTTTACGCTTGGTAAATAGAATAACCTATTTATATTTGTACATTGCATATCTATTTCTAGATCTAATTCTGTAGCTAGCTTTAAGTACTGTGATTTAAATTCTGCAGGTGTTATTGAGCGTTCTAGTAATATTATTACACGCCATTTAGGATGTTCATATGAGGCTGTAAACGTTGAGTAAACTATACACGAGTATTGTTTTAGCTTCGATTTCAGTTGTTCCAAGCTGTAAGATCGGGTTTTACAATCCACGTCATAGACTAACATGGAGATTTTTAGTATTTCTTCAGCTGATCTTGATTCTGTTTTAAATACTCCAGGAACAAATCCTATTGTAGATTTTGTTTCAGTTATCCTGTGTTTTGAAAAAACTTCAAACAATTTTTCTTTTGTTAATGAGACTTCTACTGGTTGTGTGTCTCTTTCGTCATCAACTATAGTAATTTGATATGTTTTATCTATTATTTTCAGAAAATCTGCTTTATTTAATACAGATTGTATTTCTTTAACTTTTTCCATGTTTATTCCAAGCAATAGAATGCCATCACGGAATATTTGACCGTATTGTTACTTGTAGTATAATAAGTAACAACAAAGCATATTTACCGTGTTGGTGAAGTTGCTCAGTTTCAGGCTGCCACCTTTGACTGTGCATTTAGTTTTGTTTAATCTTTTATAGCCAGCCTTCGAGCTGGCTTATCTTTTAAAACACTTTATTTCCTTTCAAACTTTTATTTAACATAGTCGTTTAATCTGCGTTACTACTTAAATATATGAAATTACATTCTAAATATAATCAGAATTGGGTGATAGATCAATGATCCTAGATCTATTGCTAATCGAAATAAAAACAGCAAGTGCAATATAATCAACAGCTTAGGTTTATTACCTCGTTAAATGATTGATCAATTTTTAAATGTTTAATCCACTTCATAGATTTAATCCACTTTTCATAGATTTAATCCACTTTTCATAGATTTAATCCACTTTTCATAGATTTAATCCACTTTTATAGATTTAATCCACTTTTATAGATTTAACCCACTTTTATAGATTTAACCCGTTCAACATCAGTGTGAGCACCAAATGTTTGTGTAGCTCAAATAACCACTCGATTTAATCACAGTATCTAAATCGCACAAGAGCCTGTATTTATAGGCTTTAAATTCCTCTTAACCTTTTATTAAAATACTTATGTGTGTTTAATTTAGTTATATTTAACTTGAACATCTTTATTGGCCCTACTCTTTTTAGCATTGGCCTGCGGTTTTTTAGTTAAGTCACAAAAGAAGCACCATAAATTAAAGAATTTTAGCCCTCCCCCTTTATATTCCAGACATAATTTTTTTCACTAATTTTAATACAGTGGGTTTGATCCGTAATTCGCATGGGGTTTTCTTAGGTTTAGGCTCGAATGTGCATTTTAAAAGCTATTTTCAATCTGCATTTCATACTTTTAATTAAATCTGAGGTTTAATCCACATTTGAGATTTAACTTTTATTCGATAGCCTGGTGGAATGTTCTTGAGATAAACCTTACATTTCATACTTTTAATTAATTCGTAGGTTTAATCCATACATGTTTGGGGGATAGTTATTTTTAATGAAGGTACTTTATTTATAGCTATCTGTACTCGAGTGTGTATTCCATGATTTTAATTAAATCTAAGGTTTAATCCACATTTACATGGAAATGTTTATACATGATGCATTAAGTAAATTATGGTTTTTATCAGTTGTGTACTTCATACTTTTAATTAAATCCTAGGTTTAATCCACTTTTTCTATGGTGTAATGGTTTCTCATGAGGCAATAAGTATATTTATAGCTTTGTGTTCAAGCATGTAATTCATACTTTTAATAAAATCTAAGGTTTAATCCACATTTATGCGGTTTACCGCCAAAAACCCTATAGCCCAAGTATTATATTTATTTGAGCTATGTTTAGCGATTTTATTCATACTTATAAATTTAAGGAGTATTTAATCCACTTTTACGGATGCAATTTTAAAGTTAATTAATAATATGACATTATTTTTTATGAATACTCCCATGCTGAAAAGCCATGTTTTGTAGAAGTTCTCTACCTTTTTTCAGTTCTTGCATTAGAACGAATTCATTATCCTCTAAAGCTATCTTTATACCGTAAATGTTTGCTGTTTCTTTTATTGCAATCCCATTTCTATATATTGGCTTATATTCAGTGTCTATATCTTCTACAGGCTGATTATTCGAATCATAACCATTAATCTTTATAGCAATAACAGCATATTTCATTAGTATTAGACTAAAGCTTCTTTTGAACTCGGTTAATGTAAATTGAGGCGCAGTTCTATCTTTAAGTTCTAGCCAGTTCATCACAGCAAGTCCTTTGTCATTAAAGTATGCTGACGTCCATAAATTGAATGCAAAGACCAAGTTATTACTGATTGAAAATACATATGGATTTGCGTGAGTAAGCTCATGGATTGCATAGGTGCTTTTTATAATACTTCTCTTCACTTGAGCAATTGTTTCAGGTGGAAATTGTATTTGTAAGACAATCGAACCCTGAACTTCCTTTGAGTGCCCCTCGACTCTTAAATTCATCATGTTTAAATGCATTACAGAATTTTGAGCCATATCAAATTTTCGCAAGAACCATTTAGGCAACTCTTTAATATGAAATGTAGTTCCTGAAAGTTGACGTATAGCTTTAATTGCTAATTGTTTATTTCCACCAGTTTTAGGAAGATTTAAAACTGTTAGTATAGAGTTCATTGGAATGTTGTATGTTTCGGTTACCTCTAAACCTCTTTCAATTCTACCTTTTATAATAGACTCTAAAACGGTTATAGATGCTATATAATATTTTAAATCTTTGAGTAGAGCTATTCGTTCACCTTTTCCTGAAGATGTTTCAACTTTAACTCTTTCTGAACCCCACAATACAGTTGATTCTATTTTCTTAGGGTTTCCTTTTTGATTAAACCTTAATGCACCAAATAATACTGTTGTTATTAGATCACAAATTGCTATATCAGTTAGTTCTTCTTTCGGAATTAGTTCAATATCTTCAAGTGGTATTTTAAATCTTGCACTACTTACTTCAGTTTTCTTTGTTGGAGGTTTTACATTAAATACGGGATCTTGCAAGTCATACAAAAGCCCTCTACGCTTGCTCTTTACATCTGTTGTACAATTCTTTTTATTGTAAACTCCAAGTTCAGTTAAATAGTTAACATAATTTCTTGTTGTTGGAATTGATACATTTAACTCATGAGCAATCTTTTCTAAAGATGTTATTTTATTTTCACTTTCCATGCATAATTTAATGGAGGCATTTATAAAGTCGAGGTACTTTTGGCTAACGTCTAATATAGAAATCGAGCGAATTATTTTTTTTATAATTTCTTCGCTTGATAGCCTTATCAATGGAGGTGAGATTCCTTCAGCTCTACCAACATCTCTTAAGTCTATAGTTTCATAACTCATGTCTACTTTCACCTTTGGACTAGTAACTATTTAATAAACGTCTGATAATTAGTGATGATACTTTTAATTAATATAAATAGCACTGAGTACATGTATTATCTATTTTTCAAAATATCACTTACTTGTTTTACCTTTTTAAAAACTATGTTCCTTTCTATCACTAAAATTAATTCGTCAAAGATTTAGGCTACTTAATTATACTTCTTTTCAGTTTCACAATATTGGATGAAATAGACATCACCTTTCTACAATCCACAATGATGTTTTTACTTTAAAAGTGAGTTCTACAATGTTCCATTACTGGGGCTATAACAACCGGCCTGCAATTTTTAACTTCCACTAATTTTTCTACATTCAACCAACTTACTATGATTTAACTCTAAGTTAAAATCTTCATAAAAGGATTTGCCATTGAACCAATGGTTTTAGCTCTTCTCACAGCTAAAACATTTATTGCTTTAATAAGTGTTCGGCACTGAACCACTGGTAGTAACCTTACTCACAGCTAAAATATTTATTGCTTTAATAAGAGTTCGGCACCGAACCACTTGCTACAATTTAACTCCAAGCTAGAAACCTCATAAACGAGTTCGGCACCGAACCACTGGTTGTAACCTTACTCATAGCTAAAATATTTATTGCTTTAATAAGAGTTCGGCACCGAACCACTTGCTACAATTTAACTCCAAGCTAGAAAACTCATAAACGAGTTCGGCACCAAACCACTGGTTGTAACATTACTCATAGCTAAAATATTTATTGCTTTAATAAGAGTTCGGCACCGAACCACTGGTTGTAACCTTACTCATAGCTAAAA
>NZ_AUTL01000178.1:0-8630 GCF_000498015.1 Pseudoalteromonas sp. TAE79 | reverse complement strand
CCATAGGACCTGCATCACGGCTGTTACGTTCGCGAGGTTTACGCTCAGCGCGTTCACCACCACGTTCGCCGCCACGTTCGTTACGACGTCCACGGTCACCACGATCGTTGCGTGAATTGCGGTCGTTACGCTCGTTACGTTCACGAGGTTGAATCTTAACTTCTTCAACTTTAATTGGCGACTGTTGCTGTGCTAAACACAGTAACGCACCCGCTAAGCTTTCAAGAGGAAGATCAAGTTTTTCAGCCATGTTAGTAGCTACTTCATTGAAGAACGTGATGTCTTTGTTTTCAAGCGCAATAGTTAATTTTGCTTGTAACGCTTCGATACGTTTTTCTTCAACAATTTTTGCTGTAGGTAATTCAACTTGAGCAATTTCAGATTTCGTATGACGAATGATATTTTTAAGTAAATAACGTTCATTATGTTTTACGAATAAGATTGCTTTACCAGTACGACCAGCACGACCTGTACGGCCGATACGGTGAACGTAGGCTTCAGAATCTTGTGGGATATCGTAGTTGATAACTAAGCTTAAACGGTCAACATCTAGACCACGTGCCGCTACATCTGTTGCAATAACAATGTTTAGCATGCCACTTTTTAAGCGATCTACAGTGCGTTCACGTGCTTGCTGGTTCATGTCACCGTTAAGTGGAGCAGCAGAGAAACCTTCGCGCTCTAATAACTCAGCAAGTTGTACTGTATCGTTACGCGTACGTACGAAAACAATAGCACCTTCATATTGCTCAGCTTCTAAGAAACGAACAATTGCTTTATTTTTATGTACGCTTGCATTCCAAAACACTTGCTCAACAGATGATACTGTAGAGTTACGCGCAGAAATATGAACCTGTTCAGGATTGTTCATATACTTGCTGCTGATGTTTTGAATTTGCTTAGGCATAGTCGCAGAGAAAAGACATGTTTGCTTTTCGCGCGGTGTTTTTTCCATGATGCTTTCTACATCATCGATAAAGCCCATACGTAACATTTCATCGGCTTCATCAAGTACAAGAGCTTGTAGAGCATCAAACTTGATAGTGCCACGGTTAATGTGATCGATTAAACGACCTGGAGTTGCAACAATAACCTGAGCGCCACGACGAAGTGCGCTTAGTTGGATACTGTAGCTTTGGCCACCATATAGTGCCAATACTTCAATACCACGAACATGTTTAGCATATTGTTCGAATGCCTCAGCAACTTGGATCGCAAGCTCACGTGTTGGTGTGAGTACAAGGATCTGTGGCTGTTTCACAGACGGGTCAATATTATTTAGTAATGGCAGTGCAAATGCTGCGGTTTTACCTGTACCCGTTTGAGCTAGTCCCAGTACGTCCTTTCTTTCTAGCAATAACGGTATACATTGAGCTTGGATTTCAGATGGTGTCTTGTAACCCAACTCTTCAACTGCCTTCAAAATTGCAGGAGAAAGATTTAGAGATTCAAACGTGACTGGTTCTGACATTAATACGCCTCAACGAATTTAAAGAGGCGCGTATTATATAGGATTCGCGAGGCAAATGCTTGTATAAATTGAAACTAATTTGTATGTGTTTGATGTTGGTCGAAATTTAACCAGTTAATGTAGGGTTTATTAAACTGGTTAACATATTTAATACAAAGCTTATTTATACAAGCCTAGGTTTTCTTTTGCGTAAGCTTCAAATTCTGTAAATCCACCAATGTGATTTTGGTCTACAAAAATTTGTGGAACAGTAGGGCAAGGCTTACCCGCTGACTTTTCAAGGTCGGCTTTACTAATGCCTTCTTTAATTATGTCGATGTAACGAAATTTAAAGTCATCACGTTCATTTGATAGTTGCTGCGCAACATCTTTTGCACGAACACAATATGGACAACCTTCACGGCCAAAAATTACAGTTAACATAGCTTTCTCCTCAATTTGATTAAAATCAGTTTAAATGATTGAAAAATTATTTAAAGAAAAAAAAATCGATTGCACCATTCTAATAAAAGCATAAATCATATTATGCATAGCAATATGATTTGCAAAATGCGAATGAAAAACCAGAGCCCTGTTTGTCTAATACTTAAGTCTATGAATGCAAGTGTGTTTACAAGAATTAATTTATGGCACATAACTTGATGATGTAGAGCTATACATTGGGTTAACGAGAATGCTTTATGAATATTAATAGTCACGTTTTAGAAATTATCCAAGGAGTAATAGGTAAATATTGTGAAACCCAAAGTCAAAAATTCTCTATTACCTTAATCAATAAGTTGCAATGTAACTACGTCTGTTTGCAAATTTCGCCAGAGCAAATGATTGCACAATGCGAGGCGTTTCTTACTCCGGCGCTAGCAGCAGTAAAGCAGTGCTTTTTACTTAACCTCGAAGCAAATATTCAGGGAGTTAGTATTCACTATCAGATTGATGATTCTGAACAAGTAAACACGTTGGATTTTCACGGGCTCTTAGCAACTAAAGAGTCTGTTAGTTTAGCGCTTGATGTTAGACAAAATGTAGACGTTTTAACTGATTGCGAAGCGTTACTCAAAAGCTGTTTAAAAATGTCAGCTAATACTCACGATCGTTTTGGTTTAAATTTTAAATTATTTAATAGCACGCTTAGAGAGTCTGCACAGCTAGAGGATTTACGCCATCTTAGTGGTAACGCATTAATTGATAAATTAAATAGTGACAGCTTAAATACACACATAAAGTTGTGCTCTATTAACGACATTTACGAGCTGAGCCAAGCTCATAAACTATCTAAAAAAATATTAGGCTGGCCATTTTTTGATACCGACTTAATTACTATTTTAACAACATTTACACACAAACACGTTTATCGGTATTAGTAGCAGACGACAGCTTACCGAGCCAAATTGCTACAAAAGTAATGCTTGAAATGCTGGGCTGCTTAGTAACGTGTGCAGAAAATGGTGCCAGTGCATTAACGCTTGCTCAAAATGAACCATTTGACTTGCTACTTTTAGATGAGCGTATGCCAGGAATGTTTGGTAGCGATGTGGCGCAGCAATTAGTTAGGCAAAATACACCTAATAACAATACTCCTAAAGTTATTTTAACGGGGTTAACAGGCGATGAGCAAATAGCTGAGTTGTTTGATAAAGGAATTACTCACTATTTACAGAAGCCAGTGACAAAAGCGGTACTTGAGAAATTTATTAAACCTTGGCAGTTAGCCTCTTAAATTGATTAATAAGGAGAGAGTTATGGATGATTTCTCTAAGACAGCACCTATTTTAATTGGTTTTCAAAACAATTACTTTTTGCCAAAAGGCATTTTGTATGACGAGGTTGAAGAGTCATCAAGAATTACTGGCGTGGGGGAAAATACACTCTATTTATTGACCTTCCGGGCAGAGCAATTTGCTTTAGTTATTAATACACCCATTCACTTTACGCAAAACTATAGCGAGCTTAAAAATCCGATTGGTATATTAAAAGTCATTGCGGTGGGGGCATTTAAAGCGGGTTCGTACGGTGCTCAAACCATTAAGCAGCTAGACCTTTTTAGTAATATTATAGAGGTGGTATTTGGGGAAAGAAGTTTAAATGCTTTTACACATATAGGTTTAGCCGAAAACATCAAAAAACATGGGGCCACTAATATAATTTTAGCGGGTACTGTGTCTTCTATCTGTATTGATTCAACTGTGCGCACTGCTGTTGCACGTGGTTCTAATGCCACTATTTTAAGTGACTGCACACCGAGACGCACTCCTTTTGAACAAACTTTTTACTGTGAAGAGGTTTTTCCTCTTTATGCGCGAGTTTGTGATAGTAAAACTTTTATAAAGTATTGGAGAGAGCATGGATAACAACGATGAACTACAAGTGCAAATCCAATATGCATTGGTCGAAAAACTCTCCAATAGTAATCGACGTCAAGCAAAGCTATTAGCTATTTTAGATGAGTGTATTTTTGAGTGTGATAAACATTTGAATTTTACTTATATTAATGAAGCTTGGGAGAAGAAGTTAGGTTACTCAACCGATTCATTAATTGGCTCCAATATTACTAAGTTAATGAATTGCGATGATATTATGCATTTTGTCGCATACAGCTGTTGTTTACTAGAAGGGAAGCAGGCTCCCAGTGTAGAAATACAAATTAAAAGCAGCATCGGGCTCATGAACTGGTTTGAGTTAAGGTTAGTTTATGATGAAAAAAGCGGCTTTATAGGCTCGTTCTATGACATTCAACGTCATAAAGATTCTCAATTATTGCTCACACAACAACAAAAATATGTAAAACGCTTATCGCTTGTTGCAAGCCATACAAATAACTTAGTAATAATTACAGATAAATTTGGCGTAATTGAGTGGGTTAACAATAGTTTTGAAGTACTTACAGGTTACACCTGTGATGAGGTTATAGGCACTAGCCCAGGTCAATTACTGCAAGGGCCAAAAACATGTGAAAAAAGTCGTAAGGTTATGTCTCACGCTATAAAAAATGGGCTTCCTTTTCAAGTTGAAACCACAAATTACGATAAAAATGGTAACGTTTATTGGGTTGCTATTGATGCAAATCCAGTGCGAGATGATGAAGGTAAAGTAAAGCATTTTATCGCTATAGAAACTAATATTACGCAGCGAGTTAAAGCTGAACAAGCAATGGCAGAGATAGAATATAACTACCACTCTGTCGTCGGTAATATTCCTGATATTGTTTTACGCCTTGATACATTTGGCAATTTATTATTTATAAATCAAGCATGGCAACGCGTCTTACACAGCAGTGTAGATGAGAGTCTTGGCTTACCTATAATTAAGTTTATAGCAAAAGAAGATGTAGAAAAAATTAGTAGCACTTTGCTTGATTATAAACAAGGTAAACGTGATATACGTCGCTTTGATATACGTTTGATTAATGCACAAGGCATAAATAATTGGGTTGAAATGACACTTACTCCCATTGTGGGTGGCTACGAAAGCGATTTGTTATCTATTGCCGCAACACTTGTTGATATACAAGAACGTATTGAAAGCGAGCAAATATTGCTTGAAGCTAAACATCAGGCAGAAACATTAGCTGAGTCTAAAAGCCGATTTATGGCAAATATTAGCCATGAAATTCGCACGCCATTAAATGCCGTTATTGGCTCTGCAGATATTTTGCATCATACCGGTTTAACTTCTGAGCAAATGCGTTACACGCAAATGATTAAAACAAGCTCTGATGCATTACTGAGTGTATTGGACGATGTATTAACGTATTCGCGTTTTGAAGCACAAGCTATAACACTCGATAATCAGCCATTTAGTATTGATACGTGTATTGAAGAAGCAATAGATATTATTACCCAAAGTGCTTTGCAAAAAGGGCTTGAGGTTGTTTTTGATTTTTATCCTGATGTACCAGCTCAAGTAATTGGTGATCATGTACGTATAAGGCAAATAGTCATAAATTTATTAGCCAACGCGATTAAGTTTACTCAGCATGGTGCAATAACGGTTACTGTTAAGTGCACTCATATTGAAGGTAATAATTTAAACCTTTATATATCTGTAAAAGACACTGGAATGGGAATCGCAAAAAATAAAATAGAAAGTATGTTTATGCCTTTTATTCAATCAGATAATTCAATTACCCGAAAACATGGTGGTAGTGGCTTAGGCCTTGCGATATGTAAGCAAATTTGTGATGTAGTAGGGGGAGATATTTCGGTTAACTCTGAGCTCAATAAAGGGAGTGAGTTTATCGTTAATTACCCGTTACAAATAGACACAACCGACTCAATATTGCGAGAGGGGTTTGCAGCACGAAGTAAAAAGCCAAGAGTATGGATTGTAGGACATAACCAAATTTTAAAAACCGCGTTGGAGCACACACTGACTCGGTTTTCTATCGCTTTTGAGCACTATGAAATATGCCCAGATATCCCTGAGTATGATAGTTTTCCTGATGCAATTGTATTAACTGATCCTCCAATGCTAGCCCAAACACGCGAGTGTATAAATACATATAACTCCCTTAATTCACCGTGTTTACTTATCTTAGACTTACTAGGTGAAAGCTTATTACCGCAAAATCTTAACGACAGAGAGCTTAGGTTAAATGGCCCTTTTAAAGTATCGCATGTACCGCGAGCAATTAGTTTATTGGAAGAACAGTTATTTCATTTAGATATTATATTTACTAATCGTGAACAAAAAGAAGCCTTAGAAAGCCCTTCAGGGTTAACTCAGTTGAATGGGACCAATGTATTGGTTGCTGAAGATAATACTAATAATCAAATAGTAATAAGGCAGTTTTTAGAGCAAAAAGGCTGTCGGGTACATATTGCTAGTGATGGGCAAGAGGCAATAACCAAGGCTAAAAACAATAAACTTGATATTATTTTTATGGATATCCAGATGCCAATACTAGATGGGATCTCTGCAACTAAAGCAATCAGAAAGTTAGGTATAGCCACTCCTATAATAGCGCTCACAGCAAATGCGATTCATGGTGATAAAGAGCGATTTATTGAAGCGGGGATGAATGATTATTTAGCTAAACCAATTGTAAGTGAAACACTTTATTTATTGCTTGATAAATATGCACCAAAGCAGGCTATTGAATCTAAGCATTTAAAGCTTACTCGTTTAGTGCAAGTGTGGGAAAAGCTGAGTTGAGCAATTGAAGAGCAATATAAAAAGTGGGTTTGTGTTGCATAAAACTTGATAAACGAAGAAATTAACCTAGTATTTTAGGAGTAAGTTAAATTTATTTTTTAGTATTTAATGAGTGTTTTTATTATAGTTTTTCAATTTGATTCGCAAATTGCAATTCAAAATAAAAATACAACGTTACGAATTGTTTTTGGATTCTAAATTACATTTTTAATACTTTGATTTTGTTGTTTATTTTATCTTTCGTTTGTTTTTGTTTAGTTGGCACGGCTTTCGCAACATATTAAATATCAAATCAAGACAATTTAGTTAAATTTTTAAGAGGTGCAATATGCAAACAAATACAAAAGCCAAACAACAACCTAAAAGTAATAATTGGGTACTTACACCTGAAATCATGGTTTTGTCTATTTTGCTTGTAGCTACCTTAGTAATAGGTATTACAGTTCTGCGCGGTAGCGATTCTGTAGAGCCGTTAACGGACATACCGCCGATTACTTTTACACAAGCTGATGTTGAAAATGCACAGTCGATGAGTAATACGTTTGACTCGCAAAATACTAACTATGCACAACATGTAACAGCCCCTAAAAACGAAAATAACGACACTCTTTCAAACTAGAGACTTTTGCGCAGGTAACTATTTATTGTTGCCTGCGTTTTTTTATGTTTCCTATCACCGTTTTAACTTTTTCTCCCTAGCTTTAAAATTACGTGTACGCTTTTTAATTCAAGCTGTGCGTAACTAAATTAGTTTTATCCAGCCTTTCTTAATACTCATCTTCAATTACTAATCCTTACTTTTAGCCAACAATTACTAACTGGTTTCTCTGTGCTGTTTGGGCTTGAGTAAGCTCTTATTTATTAATTTAGGTGCATTGCAAATTGAATTGCAAAATGCAAATAAAATGGAAAAATTTAAATACTCAAATAACTAAACTTAACCTTTTGAATTTGCTGCTTTTATTTTTGTTATATTCACTTTTTAAATGGTCTGTAACTTGCTCTTGATTACATAAGTCACTAAGAGTGAAAATCGGAGCAAAATATGAATGCATTTAAGTACCTAGAATCAGAAAGCCCAGTCAATCTCGCAAGATGGCATGAGTTAGAGAGAATCATGTCGGATGCAATGCAAAATAATTATTTTAAAATGGTTTATCAACCGCTTGTATCATTAGGAACGGGAAAGTTGGTCGGCTTTGAATCGCTAGTAAGGTGCCAATCACCCCGCTTTGGTATTGTAGGCCCTGATGAGTTTATCCCTCATGTAGAGCAATCGGGAATGATTTTAGAATTAGGTGACTGGATTTTTGAGCAATGTTTGTCGGATTTAAAACAGATGCGACATTTTGGTATGACAGATATTGCTGTTTCTTTAAATATTTCACCGGTACAAATTTTAGATGGTGATGTGTTTTCAAAAGTAATGGCTTTGCTAGAAAAACACCAAATACCACCACAAGCCATTAAAGTTGAATTAACGGAAACAGCGCTCATTCATAGTCCTGATAAAATAGCTAAGGCGTTTGAAAACTTCCATAAAGAAGGCGTAAAGGTGTGGATTGATGACTTTGGCACTGGGTATACCTCTTTAGGTTTACTTCGTCAATTTGATATTGATGGTTTAAAAATTGATCGCAGTTTTGTAAGCTGTCTCTTATACACAAATCCCTGCTAAGAAATTAGCGGGGATTTTTTGAACTAAATCTCAATGTCATGATCAGATCTTCAAATCTTGTTTGAGGGCACATTATGATTAACGAACATACTCATTGGGCAAAACAACAATTCGGTAA
The DNA here is from genome assembly GCF_000498015.1 of Pseudoalteromonas sp. TAE79. Classification (NCBI taxonomy): domain Bacteria; kingdom Pseudomonadati; phylum Pseudomonadota; class Gammaproteobacteria; order Alteromonadales; family Pseudoalteromonadaceae; genus Pseudoalteromonas; species Pseudoalteromonas sp. TAE79. Next base: position 212 of record NZ_AUTL01000178.1, on the reverse strand, counting down.
ATCGGACTTAGGTGATCCAAGAAGAACAGTGCGTCTGGTAAAGTTAGCATCAACGCTTGCAAATGAACCAGGAAAACCACTTGTAAACATCACTCAATCCCCCGCCGATATGGAAGGTGCCTACCGCTTTATTCGCAACGAGAATATTGACGCAACGGCTATAGCAGAGTCAGGCTTTAAAGCCACGGTTGAACAAGCAAAAAGTCATAACT
>NZ_AUTL01000177.1:0-21745 GCF_000498015.1 Pseudoalteromonas sp. TAE79 | reverse complement strand
GTGCGCGGTTTTGTAAATTATTTTAGTATAGCCAATTGTAAGCGAGAGCTAAAAGCCTTGGCAGGTTGGATCAGACGAAGACTAAGGGCAATACAGCTGAGGTTGTGGAAGAAGCCATCAAGGCTACATCGACGACTAAAGCAGTTAGGGAAAAAGCCACCGTTTAAGTTCATAAAGATGAACTCGTGGCGTAACTCACTAAGCCCTTTATCTTGTGTATCGATGCCAAACCAATGGTTTGAGGAGCTTGGTTTATATCCAATAGAAAAAGTGAATACGGGATGGCTTGCTTTATCAGCGTTTAGGAAATAAGTTGATAAAATGTGAAGGGTACAGGAGCCGTATACGAGGTCCGTACGTACGGTTCTGTGAGAGGGATGAGGCATAAGCCTCACCCTACTCGATGTTAAGTTAGAGGTAGTTATGATACAAACTCAAAGTAAAGATTTTGGGATGGTGGGCCTTGGCCTACGACGAGAAATGCTTGATGAGCTGCTTGAGCATGTACCTAATCAAGTAGACTTTTTAGAAGTTGCGCCAGAGAACTGGTTAAAACTGGGTGGACGCTTTAAAAAGCAATTTAAAACATTAACCGATGCTAATAATTTTGTGTGTCATGGATTATCACTGTCTATCGGTTCTCCCGAACCTCTTGATGTTGAATTTGTTAAGTCTTTAAAAGTGTTTTTTGAAGAGCACAATATAAAAATTTTTAGTGAGCACTTAAGTTACTGCTCCGGTACAGGGCATATGTATGACTTAATGCCCATTCCATTTACACAAGATGCTATAGCACATGTTGTTCCTCGTATTAAACAAGTTCAAGACATACTAGAGCAGCAAATTGCGATAGAAAATGTTTCCTATTATGGCGCGCCTGGACAGCAATTATCAGAACTTGAATTTACGAATATTATTTTAGAGCAAGCTGACTGCAAACTTTTACTTGATGTGAATAACATTTATGTTAATTCGATAAATCATGGCTACAACGCGCAAGCATTTTTAACTGGGTTACCTTCTAATCGTATAGCCTATGGGCATGTTGCTGGCCATTATAATGAGGCTGATGACTTAATTGTTGATACACATGGCGCTGATGTGATTGATCCTGTTTGGGAGCTACTCGATAAAGCATACGAAGTGCATGGCGTATTTCCAACCTTGCTTGAGCGCGATTTTAATATTCCTACCATGAATGTTTTAACCAAAGAGTTAGATATAATTCATGATCTACAGGCTAAACACTTTGATTCAACTGTTTCAAAACAACGAGCTTAATATAAGCCTTTATCAACATTAAAAGAGTGCCTAGTTATGAGCTTTATTGAAATACAAAACGAATTTATGGCGCATATTCGCGAGCCTCAAAAAAATAAAAAGCCCAGCGGTATCGAAGACAGGCGTATGGCTATTTATCGCGACCTATTTTTTAATAACATTGAAGGTTTTATATCATCAGGTTTTCCGGTATTAAAAACGTTATATACCCAGAAGCAATGGCAAGCCCTCGTACGCCAGTTTTTTAGCGAATATGATTGTCATTCGCCGTACTTTTTAGACATAGCAGGGGAGTTTATTAATTACTTATCAAGTGATTATAAAATGAAAAAATACGATCCCGTGTTTATGCTAGAGCTTGCCCATTATGAATGGGTAGAGCTAGATGTATCGATTGCACACGAAGATGAGCATGAGCAAAAATTACAAACAACAGCGCTTACTAGTTCTGCTTTGCATTTATCGAAAACGGCAAGAAATTTAAGTTATCAATTTCCGGTTCAAAATATTAGCAATCGCTTTAAACCAAAAGAGCCATCACCTCAGCCTAATTATTATGTTGTATATAGAGATGAAGATGATGACGTTCAATTTCTGGCTACGAATGCGATGACTGCTTTGTTACTATCAATTATTGAGGCAAGTGATGGAGCGACATTTGACGACGTTTGCCAACAGGTATTCGCTCATGCACCACAATTTAATGCAGAGCAAATTGCTCAAGGCGCATTGGTTACCCTCAATGCAATGGTTGAACGCGGCGTAATTGTGACAAAAAATCAAGATTAAGGTCTTTATTGATGATTTTACATCGTCTATTATGGCAGCCTTATTTGTCGTGCTTAATAAAAGGTTGTACCAATGTCAGATGATAAAGACTTTAAAGATCCGTTCAACGCTACTTATTTTCTTGCTTTCTTAGCTGTATTTGCAGGGATTGGTTGTTTAAATGCAATATTAGGCTGGATCACTAGCTTAACTTAAAATGCATAGCGTTTATTAAGGCTGTTGCTTACTTCAGCCTTGAACCACTTTATTTTAATTACCCCCCCATAGTTAATACTTCTTTTATAGTAACGCCAAACTCGCAATTAAAGGTTAGTTAAGGTTATAATCACCTGCTTTGTAATATAAACAATTGAGCAGTTAAAATTATGACTCAAGTAACACCAGCAATTATCAAAAACAGCATAACTACAATTGCTGATTATCCAAAAGCGGGCATTATGTTTCGCGATGTAACCACTTTAATGGCAAATCCAGAAGCCTTTAAAGCAACTATTGACGCGTTTATCGCAGAATATAAAAATCAGGGCTTTACTAAAATCATAGGCACAGAATCACGTGGTTTTATTTTTGGTGCGCCATTGTCTTATGCGTTAGGCATTCCGTTTATTCCAGTACGTAAACCAGGTAAGTTACCACGCGAAGTTATTCGCCAAGATTACTTACTTGAGTACGGTGAAGACACGCTAGAACTGCATGTAGATGCAATTGTACCTGGCGACAAAGTATTACTAGTTGATGACTTATTAGCAACTGGTGGCACAATTGAAGCCACTGCTAAGTTAGTTAATAAACTAGGTGGCGAAGCCACAGATGCAGCATTTGTTGTATCACTACCAGAACTTGGTGGCGAGCAGCGCATCAAAAAAATGGGTATTAAAATCCTAAAATTGGTTGAATTCGAAGGCGAGTAATCGATGAGTTATCAGGTTCTAGCGAGAAAATGGCGTCCTCAAACCTTTCATGAATTGGTTGGGCAGTCTCATGTTAAGCAAGCGCTTGTAAATGCGCTTACGCAAAATAGACTGCATCACGCTTATTTATTCACTGGAACCCGCGGTGTAGGTAAAACCACCATTGCACGTATTTTTGCTAAAAGCTTAAATTGCGACGAAGGTATATCTGCAAATCCGTGTGGCCAATGTAGCAGCTGTTTAGATATAGAAGCAGGGCGCTACATTGACTTACTCGAAATAGATGCGGCTTCTCGTACAAAAGTAGAAGACACCCGCGAAATACTCGATAACGTTCAATATGCACCAACACGTGGACGTTATAAAGTATACCTAATCGATGAAGTTCACATGCTTTCTAAGCACAGCTTTAATGCGCTTTTAAAAACGCTTGAAGAGCCACCAGAGCATGTGAAATTTTTATTGGCGACGACCGATCCTCAAAAACTACCAGTTACTATTTTATCTCGTTGTTTACAATTCAACTTAAATGCCTTGTCGCAAAGTGAGATTAAAACACAGCTTGAACACGTACTTACTCAAGAGCAGCTTAGCTTTGATACCGATGCACTTAGCATTATTTCAAAAGCAGCTGATGGCAGTATGCGTGATGCGCTTAGCTTAACCGATCAAGCTATCGCACAAACAAATGGTGATATTAATAATCAAGCAGTACAAACAATGCTTGGTTTAATGGATACTCATTATAGCCAAAGCTTGCTTGCAGCATTACTTGCACAAGATGGCGCTGCGCTAATGGATGAGATTGCACAGGTGGCAAGTCGTAATCCTAATTATGTGGCATTGCTTGATGATTTAATTGCACTTACGCATTTGACTCAACTAACCCAGTTAGTGCCAGAAGCGGCAGGGCTAGATGAAAAAAATGTAGATTATATTGCTCATGTTGCACAACATACGAGCCCACAACAAATTCAAATTTATTATCAGTTACTGTTAAATGGTAAAAAAGATTTACAATGGGCACCAGAGCCTCGTTTAGGTTTTGAAATGATAATGCTAAGATTATTAGCATTTAAGCCTACAGACACTCAACAAACTGTACACACAGTAAACGAAGAGCCGGCCCCAAATAAACAAGGCCGCGCAAGCGCACTGCGAGATATATTAAATAAAAACAAAACATCGCAAAACACCGTAGCTAGTCAAAGTAGTGCCCCTGTAAATAATACTAAGCCAGTTAGCAATACAGAGCAGCCTAAATCCCTTGAGATAGAGCCTTTACCAAATGTTGCTGCTCAGACATCGAATAATGATGTCGTACAAAGTAATAATGAGCCTGCCCAAGTTGCAGTAGAGCAACCGGTTCAACAAAGTGAAAACGCTTTTGAACAACAGGCTTCAGCTAATGAACAACCACAAACCAATGTTGTTTCGGATGCTCAAGCCCAGCGCCAAAGTGAAGATGAAGCTTACATGCAACATAGTGATGCTGAGCAAACGTTAGCTTCGCAGTTTGACGATATAATGAGTAGCGCTGTAGATCAGGGTTTTAAACCTGCACCTACTGCAAACTCAGAGTCTTCACCAGAGCCCTTAACAAATCACAATGCAAGTACGCCAATAGCTGAACAAGAAGCGCAGGCGCAATCTGCCATTGCTCGTATTTTACGTGACAGAAACATATCGGGTGCGGGTAGGTTATCAGGCAAGAGTACAAGTACATCTGCAAATAATGTAGCAGTGCAGCCAAGCCAAGCGCCTGCTAAAAAGCCAGAACAGCATCCAAGAATGCCTAAAGCCCAAAGTGTTCATCAAGGTAGTGCAGATACAAGTGCAAGTGAGCTTAATAGCCCTTCAAGTAATGCATCTGGCGATATCCCTCCTTGGGCAACTGATAGCGAAGGTGAGAGTGAAAAAAAGCATGAGCTCCCAGTAACAGGGAGCCAAACTCAGGCACATAATCACTCCAACATAAAGCCAGCTAGTAAGATTGATTTTAAAGCAAAGCACCAAACAATTACCGAAAATTTAGCGCCAGAATTACTTGAGCAAATAAACCCTCAAAAAGCGCCTGAAATAGCGCCAGAGGAAGTAAGTATTCCTGCCCCTGATGATTTTCAAAGCCCAATTAGTGAAATTAGATTTGCACATCAACAAGATGAATGGGCTTATTTAATTAAACGTATGGGACTAGGTGGTCGTATGCGCCAATTTGCATTGCATTCAATATTTACCAAGCAAGGCAACAGTTTACATATAGACGTTGATGAATCACAAAAGCATTTAGATACACCGATGCTTCGCCAAAGATTAGATGCCGCATTGTCGAGTATTTATGAGCATAACGTGTCGTTAAGTATTAATTTTGCTAAGGGAGTTATTGACTCTCCTTATCTTATTCAGCAAAAAATTGATGCAGGTCGTCATCAACAAGCAATCGATGTGATCACATCTGATGAAAACATAGTACAATTTCAGCAAGTATTTAGCGCCGAAATTGACGAAAACAGTATTCAGGCATTGTAATTACTTACAATCGCCCTTATGTTCATGTTAATTAATGTATTAAAAGAAAGAGAGAAAGTTATGTTTAAAGGTGGAATGGGCAACATGATGAAGCAAGCGCAGCAAATGCAAGATCGCATGCAAAAAGCCCAAGACGAAATCGCAACATTAGAAGTTGTTGGCGAAGCCGGTGCCGGTTTAGTTAAAGTAACCATGCTTGGTAACCACAATGTACGTCGTGTTCAGCTTGATGAAAGCCTTATGGAAGACGACAAAGACATGATTGAAGACTTACTTGCAGCAGCATGTAACGATGCTGTACGCCGTGTTGCAGAAGAAACACAAGAGCGCATGGGTAAAGTAACTGGCGGTATGCAATTACCACCAGGTATGAAAATGCCGTTTTAAGTAAATAATGCAACTTTCAGATAGTTTAAATCAGCTTATAGAAGCACTGCGCTGTCAACCGGGCATTGGTCCAAAGTCAGCGCAACGTATTGCTTTTCACCTGCTTGAGCGCGACCGAAAGGGAGGCACTCAGCTGGGCAATGCACTCACTAAAGCAATGACCGCCATAGGGCACTGTCAGTCTTGTCGTACTTTTTGCGAACAAGCTCAGTGCGATATTTGTTTAAGTACAAAACGCCAAGACAGCGGTATATTATGTGTTGTTGAATCGCCTACTGACGTACTTGCCATCGAGCAAACAGGTCAGTATTTAGGTCTATACTTCGTATTAATGGGTCACTTATCGCCAATTGACGGTATTGGTCCTAAAGAGATTGGCTTAGATGTTTTAGAGCAAAAGCTTGCTCAAGGCGATATTAATGAGGTTATTTTAGCGACTAACCCTACCGTTGAAGGCGATACTACCGCACATTATATTGCTCAGCTTTGTCATAAATACAAAGTAGGCGCTTCACGTATTGCCCATGGTATTCCTGTGGGAGGTGAGCTTGATTTAGTAGATGGTAGAACACTTATGCATGCCTTTAGCGGCAGGCGCCTAGTTACTCAAGACTAGCTCTAAGTCACTATTTGAAAACAAATTACAAAAGCCTACATGATTAAATCATGTAGGCTTTTTCGTTTTTAAGGTAAGCTTAAAAACAATCTAATTTATTTTTGGGCTATGTCTCTAATTAGTAAGGAATACAATGAAAGATAATCAACCCTACCAAGGTACATTACTGGGTAGTAAGCGTTTTTTACCGCTTTTTATTACGCAGTTTTTCTCAGCGATAAACGATAACGTGTATAAGCAATCAGTGCTTATTTTATTGATATTCCAGGCTGCAACGCTTGCTGATGGCGCACTTTATTCAAATATTGCTGCTGGGTTATTTATCCTACCTTTCTTTTTATTTTCAGGGATGGCGGGGCAGCTAGCTGAAAAAGCAGAAAAATCCAAACTAATCAGAATCGTAAAGCTATGTGAAATCCCTATTATGGTTGTAGGGGCTGTCTCTATTTTAACGCAGTATGTTTGGCTGATGTTAGCCACCGTATTTTTAATGGGCGTACAAAGTACGTTTTTTGGTCCATTAAAGTACTCTATTTTACCGCAGCACGTAGCCCCTAACGAATTAACAAAAGCGAATGGCTTGGTTGAATCAGGCACGTTTGTAGCAATATTAATTGGTACAATTTTTGGCACCTATTATATTACTCAATCAGTAGGGCCTACGCTTATAAGTATTGCCGTATTAGTACTGGCTGTTATGGGTTATGTGAGCAGTCGCTTTATACCCACTAGTGAAGCAAACGAGCCTAACTTAAAATTTACCTATAATATATTTTCATCGACAAAAAACGTATTTTCAGCACTTAATTCGCAAACAGAATCGGTTGGTAAATCAGTACTTGGGATCAGTTGGTTTTGGTTAATTGGCGCCATCGTTTTAACGTCCCTACCAAATTATGTAAAACACACAATGGGTGGTGATGAACTGGTTGTAACTAGCGCACTGGTTGTGTTTTCACTAAGTATTGCTATTGGTTCGTTACTGTGTGAAAAGCTTTCTCGCTCTCGAATAGAATTAGGAATTGTGCCTTTTGGCGCTATCTTAATTACCTTGTTTTTATACTTACTGAGCCAAGAGCCAGCCATTAGCTCTTATTTACCTCAACACCCTGAGTTAATGACGCTTCAGGAGCTATTAAAAACAGGCGATATGGTGTGGCACTTTGTATGGATGGCAGGCATTGGTATTGGCTCTGGTTTTTACACTGTACCGCTGTATGCGCTTATTCAACAGCGTACTGAAGAGTCGAGTCGCTCACGAGTTATAGCGGCTAACAATGTATTAAATGCACTGTTTATGGTGGGCAGTGCTGCTTTAAGTATTGTAACGCTGTCTGTTTTTCAGTGGAGTATTTCAGAGTTGCTACTGTTACTTGCTGGGCTAAACTTACTTATCTCTGTTTATATTTATACCAAAGTACCAGAGTTCTTTTTACGATTTATTATATATATTTTAGCTATTTGTATGTACAGAGTGCGTACAAAAGGTGAAAGTAATATACCTGATGCAGGCGCTGCGGTTGTCGTGTGTAATCATGTGAGCTTTGTTGATTGGATGTTTATTTTAGCCGCATCACCAAGGCCTATCCGGTTTATGGTATTTGCCCCTATTTATTATTCACCGGCCCTACATTGGTTATTTAAAATGGCTAAGGCTATTCCCATTAACAGTGAAAAAACCAACCCAGAAGCGTTTAAAAAAGCCTTTGATGAAGTGGCTGCTGCGCTTAATAAAGGCGAACTTGTTGGTATTTTCCCTGAAGGAAAACTAACCAGTGACGGATCAGTGGATATTTTTCGCCGTGGAATCGAGCGCATTATTGAGCGCTCACCTGTGCCCGTTATTCCTGTGCACTTAGGTGGTTTATGGGGCAGCATGTTTAGCCGTAAAGCTAAATGGCAATTACCTCGATTAAAATGGTCTTTGGTGTCGGTTGCAGTCGGTGCCCCGATTGCTGCTGATAAAGTAGTAGCAGATGATTTACGTGAAAAAGTATTGGCTTTAAAAGCGCTTCATTCAAAAGATAGTGACTAATTTAATGATTAACTTAATGGCTAACTCAACATCGCAAACACCTTCAGAACAACCCCTTATAATTGATGATTTTGTAGCCCCTAAGTGCGACGGGTTTATTGAAATATTATATCAAGATGACGATATTTTACTGATCAATAAACCCAGTGGACTATTAAGCTTATCAGGTAAAAATCCGCTTAATTGGGACTCAGTGCATTACCGCTTAGTAAATGGTCAAAAGGGCTTAACAGCTGCATTCGCAGAGGCTAAGTTACCGCATCGGCTAGATTTGGGCACATCGGGCATTATGATTGTTGGATTAAACGCGATTGCGTCAAAGCACCTTAATAAGCAATTTCAGGCCCGCACTATTCAAAAGCGTTATGTTGCCATGTTAGAGGGATGCTTGGCTGTTGATGAAGGGCAAATTACTGCGCCAATTGCAAAAGATAAACTGCTTTTTCCGCGTGTTACAATTTGCCAATCGACAGGTAAAACAGCGGTGAGTGAATATAAAGTACTTGAGCGGCTCAGGCAGCCGTGCAGAACCTTAGTGCAATTTACACCTATTACTGGGCGTACTCACCAATTAAGGATACACAGCCAGTTTATAGGGCATCCAATTTTAGGCTGTGATTTATATAAAAGTGCGCAAAGTGAACATATGGCAGGGCGGTTACAATTACATGCCAGCGATTTATATTTTGAGCACCCCAGCAGCGGCGAGAGAATCCATATTAACAGCCCGCATTCGTTTTAAACAAATTAATGGTTCTTTGTTTTCGTTTCACCTTTTTTAAATTTTTCCCTTGAAGTTCTAACACCTCACCCCATATTAAGTGCATAACGCAGACACTTTGCAAATTGGAGATATATAAATGACTGCAGCACAAAAAGAAACATTAGGCTTTCAAACAGAAGTAAAACAATTATTAAACTTAATGATTCATTCTCTTTATTCTAATAAAGAAATATTTTTACGTGAGCTTGTGTCAAATGCATCAGACGCAGCAGACAAGTTACGCTTTTTAGCATTATCTCAAGGTGACCTTTACCAAGGTGATGCCGATTTACGTGTTCGTATTAGTGCAGATAAAGAAGCAAATACAATTACCATTTCAGATAATGGTATTGGTATGACGCGCGATGAAATCATTAGCTCATTAGGTACTATTGCAAAGTCGGGTACTGCTGAGTTTTTCAAAAACTTAACAGGTGATCAAAGTAAAGATTCACAGTTAATTGGTCAATTTGGTGTTGGTTTTTACTCAGCATTTATTGTTGCTGATTTAGTAACTGTTCGTACACGCAAAGCCGGTGAAACAACCGCTTATGAGTGGGAATCTCAAGGTGAAGGCGAATACACACTTCAAGAAATTGAAAAAGAAGGCCGTGGTACCGACATTATTTTACACCTTCGCGATGAAGAAAAAGAATTTGCTGATGACTGGCGCCTACGTAGTATCGTTACTAAATACTCTGATCACATCTCAACGCCAGTACAAATGTTTAAAGCAGAAGTGCCAGAATCTGAAGGCGAAGACGGCGAAAAAATTCCAGCAGTACCAGGTGAGTGGGAAAGTATTAACCGCGCGACTGCATTGTGGACACGCGATAAATCAGAGCTTTCTGATGATGAATACAAAGAGTTTTACAAGCATGTAAGCCACGACTGGGAAGATCCTCTTAGCTGGGCACATAATAAGGTTGAAGGTAAAACTGAATACACTAGCCTTTTATATATTCCTAAAAAAGCACCTTTCGACTTATGGAACCGTGAACGTCAAAGTGGTTTAAAACTTTACGTACAACGTGTGTTTGTAATGGATGATGCTGAGCAATTCATGCCAAGCTACCTTCGCTTTGTAAAAGGCTTACTAGATTCAAACGATTTACCACTGAACGTATCTCGTGAAATTCTACAAGACAACAAAGTAACGCAAGCTATTCGTAAAGGGTGTACATCGCGTATTATTAAAATGCTTGAGCGTATGGCTAAAAACAAAGCTGACGATTACCAAGTATTTTGGAATGAGTTTGGTCAAGTAATGAAAGAAGGCCCAGCTGAAGATGCTGCAAATAAAGAAGCTATTTGTAAGCTACTTCGTTTTTCTTCGACACACACTGACTCAGAAACACAAGATGTGTCGCTTGAGCAATATGTTGAACGTATGAACGAAGGCCAAGACAAAATTTACTACGTAGTAGCTGATACATTCACCGCTGCGAAAAACTCACCGCATTTAGAGATTTTCCGCAAAAAAGGCATTGAAGTATTACTACTAAGTGACCGTGTTGACGAGTGGATGATGAGCCACCTAACTGAATTTGCTGATAAGCAACTACAGTCAATCACACGTGGTGACTTAGATTTAGGTAAGCTTGACGACGAAGAAACTAAAAAAGCGCAAGAAGAGTCTGAAAAAGAAATGGCTGGGCTTGTTGAACGTATTAAAACAGCACTAGGTGATGACGTTAAAGAAGTGCGCTTTACGCACCGCTTAACAGATTCTCCAGCATGTGTTGTAAGCGACGACAACGACATGAGCTCACAAATGCAAAAGCTAATGGAATCTGTTGGTCAAGCAGCCCCTGAAGCAAAACCTGTGTTTGAGCTAAACCCAGAGCATCAACTTGTGAAGCACTTAAATGACGAACAAGATGAAGATAAGTTTGCGCAGTGGTCACACGTTTTACTAGATCAAGCACTACTTGCAGAACGCGGTACACTTAAAGATCCAACAGGATTTGTTACTCGCTTAAATAAATTGATGCTTGAACTAAGTAAATAAGCAAATAGCTATTTACTCAGTTAATAAAGTATAAATTATGTACTTTAAATAAAAGGGAACGTGTGTTCCCTTTTTTAATGCCCTGTAAACACCCCAACGGCTCATCAATTAGTATAAGTTGCTTGAGTATCGGCGGCGCTTGTGGAAGAATTCAGGCTTTAAAATAAATATCCATACTAGGGGACAATAATATGCGCATTATTCTTTTGGGCGCGCCGGGTGCAGGTAAAGGTACTCAAGCTCAGTTTTTAATGGACAAATACGGTATTCCACAAATTTCTACTGGCGATATGTTACGTGCGGCAATTAAAGAAGGCACGCCACTGGGTCTAGAAGCAAAAAAAGTAATGGATGCTGGTCAACTAATTTCTGACGATATTATTATTGGTTTAGTTAAAGAGCGTATTAATAAAGCGGATTGTGAGAAAGGTTTTTTACTTGATGGCTTCCCGCGTACAATCCCGCAAGCGGATGCAATGAAAGAAAATGGCGTAGTGGTTGATCACGTTATTGAATTTGACGTGGCTGATGAAGTCATTGTTGAGCGTATGGGCGGACGTCGCGTTCATCCTGGTTCTGGTCGTGTTTACCACGTTGTTTATAATCCACCAAAAGTGGAAGGTAAAGACAACGAAACTGGCGAAGACTTAATTGTTCGCGCTGATGATACTGAAGAAACAGTACGTAAACGTTTAGGTATTTACCATGAGCAAACTATGCCATTGGTTGATTACTATCAAGCAGAAGCGGCTGCTGGTAATACTCAATACCATAAACTAGATGGTACACAAGCTGTTGAAACTGTCAGCCAACAACTTGGTGAACTTTTAGGTTAATTATAAAAGCACATTAAAAAACCGCCAATTGGCGGTTTTTTGTTTTAAGGCTATTTAGCATTGCTTAATTAGTGCTACTTAATGGACTTTACAATGTTTTAAGTTTTTCAATTACGCTGTTGTATTCAGGTTCAGTTGAAAGGCTACTAACTAACTGTTTATAAATGACGTTATGGCTTTCATCTAAAATAAAGACTGTTCGCGTTAGTAATCCCATATCTTTAATAATCAATCCGTATTTCTGACCAAAATCACGCCAAACAGAATCTGATAACGTAGTGATTTTATCGATATTTTCAGCTTTGCAAAAACGCTTTTGAGCAAAAGGTAAATCAGCACTAATTGTTAGCATAACTACACTTGGGAATTGTGCGGCTACCTTTTCATTAAAATGCTTAGTTTGCAGGCTACAAATGCCGGTATCTAGGCTGGGTACTACACTTATTAATACAGCTTGGCCTTTGTAATCCTCAAGTGTCACTGGAATAAAGTTGTCATCAACAACTTTAAAATTTGGTGCACTATCTCCCACTGAGATACCTTGACCTAATAAAGTGACAGGTTTGCCTTGTGCGGATACTTTTCCTGCATCAAGCGTGTTTTCTGGATAGTCGGCTGCAATAGCCACAGAGCAAAATGCACTCAAAGCAAAGGCAAGTGAACGTAACATAAGGTATTTCCTTTTAAATTAACGCAATGGGCGTCAGTGTATTATACTGGGCTTTAGTTACCAAGTGATTAAACCTGCTAATAGAGTAGGTATAAGCTCTGCGATATAAAAATTGTAACTGGGCTAAACTTTGATTAACATGGAGTTACAAAAGATATCTTTAATAATAAAAATAAAAACCTTTATACAATGATTTTAATGCTCATGACGGGTTTAGAAACAGAGAGATAATATGTCAACATCAGTATTAATATGTGATGACTCAAAATTAGCTAGGCGTCAGTTAGCTCGTTCATTACCTGAAGATTGGGACATTAAAGTTGAATTTGCACTTGACGGCGTTGACTGCATAAAGCAAATAAAATTAATTGAACCAGAGATACTTTTTCTCGATTTAAACATGCCAGAAATGGACGGTTATGAAGTATTAATCGCTATGAAAGAACAGGGGCTTAATATACTTACTGTTGTTGTCTCTGGTGATATACAACCAAGTGCACACCAAAGAGTGCTTGAGCTGGGTGCTATCGATTTTATTCAAAAGCCATGTTCCCCAGAAAAACTAGCCAGCATAATTGAACACCATGGAATTAAAGACAAAGCCATGCGTGAACGTTTCTCTCATTCATTAGGAGAGCAAGTTGACCCTGATGTACGTGACATATACCAAGAGCTCACTAACGTTGCTATGGGCCAAGCAGGGGATTTACTTGCACGTCTGCTTAATGTGTTTGTAAAGCTTCCAATTCCGAATGTAAATATTTTAGAAGTTAACGAACTCGATATGGCGCTGCAGTCTATAGATAATAACGCAGCTACATCGGGTGTGTGCCAGGGCTTTATTGGCGGTGGTATTTCGGGCGAGGCGCTATTACTTTTAAATGATTCAAGCTTTAAAGAAATAGCTTCTTTGATGAACTATGACGGCGAGTTAAACGATAAAGTTGAACTTGAGCTGCTTATGGATATTAGTAATATCTTGATAGGCGCTATTTTAACGGGTCTTTCAAAACAGCTCGATATGTCATTTAGTCAAGGGCACCCGATTGTACTTGGCCAACACAGAGATGTATCTGAGTTGGTTAAATCAAACAAGTCACGTTGGCAACGCACCCTTGCAATAGAGATTAGTTACGGTATTGAAAACCATGATATAAATTGCGACCTCATGCTGTTATTTACTGAAGATTCACTTAAAACTTTGAAATACAAAGTTGCTTACCTATTAGAAGATTAAGTTATGGCCGCTGATTTAGAAATGAATGAGATCCATTGGTTAATGGATATGTTTAATACCGTTGATGTAGGCCTTGTGGTACTCGATAGGGATTATAAGGTGTGTGTATGGAATGGGTTTATGGAAAACCATTCAGGGCTTCTACCAAGCGCAGTAAAAGATAAAGATCTATTTGATTTATTTCCAGCAATAGACGAAAAATGGTTTAGAAGTAAATCAGAATCGGTTTTTGTTTTAAAAAACCGCTCTTTTACTATTTGGGAGCAGCAGCCATACATTTTTAGATTTAAAAATTATCGACCTATTACTGGTAAAGCTGATTACATGTATCAAAATGCGACATTCATCCCTCTTACTAATACGATGGGTGAAGTTAGCCATATTTGTATTATTTTGTATGATGTAACAGATGTCGCGGTAAATAAAAAAGAGCTTGAAGAGTTAAATAAAAAATTAGAACAAGCAAGTCAAACAGATAGCTTAACGCAGCTTGCAAACCGTGGACACTGGGAAGGTACGCTACGCCAAGAGTTTTTAAGAGTTAAGCGAAATGGTGGCTGTAGTACATTATTAATGTTTGATATTGATCACTTTAAAAAAATAAATGATGAATACGGGCATAGTTGCGGCGATGAAGCGCTCCGTCATCTATCAAACTTATTACGTACTACACTGCGTGAAACAGATATAGCTGGCCGTTACGGTGGTGAAGAGTTTGTAGTAACTTTACTTGATACAGATAAAGAGGGGGCGACTATATTTGCTGAACGTTTAAGAGTACATATAGAGTCAAATCCAGTTAAGTATAAACATTTTGAAATAAAAATGACGGTGAGCATCGGCTTTGCTGGCAATAGTAATGATTTTAAAAATCATGAGCGTTGGATAGAAGCTGCCGATAAAGCGTTATATCACTCAAAAAATACAGGCCGAAACAGAGTAACAGCCTATACAGATATAAAAACTGACGCTTAAGCGTCAGTTTTTATATCTAGAATTTAAGATTAAATAATACTACGTTTGTATATTCTGCTAAGGTAATCCAATCAGTATGAAAACCAATCAATATTAAAAGCTTTATTGTTCCTTACTATTGTGTTGTATGACGAGAGTCATCGACTGGGCATTGGCCAATTATAGAAGCCTCACCACACTTTGACTCTTGCTCTAGTTTTACTTTAAAGCCCCATAATCTGTAAAGATGCTTAAGTACTTCCTCGTGCGAGTTTGCTAAAGGAATGTTGTTATGAGGTACGTAGCGTAGGGTTAGTGAACGGTCACCTCTAATATCAACGTCATATACTTGAATGTTGGGTTCATGATTACTCAAGTTGTACTGCGCTGAGAGCGCTTCTCTTACAGCTTTATAGCCGTTGTCGTTATGTATTGCGCCAATTTCTAAATGGGGATTATTAGTATGGTCAATAATAGTAAATAATTTAAAATCACGAATTAATTTAGGCGATAAAAACTGGCTAATAAAACTCTCATCTTTAAAGTTTTCCATTGCAAAATGCAGTGTATCTAGCCAATTACTGCCTGCATATTCAGGAAACCAGCGTTTATCTTCTTCAGTTGGGTGCTCACATATTCTGCGAATATCAACCATCATATTAAAGCCTAAAGCATATGGGTTAATGCCTGAATAATACTTACTGTTATAAGGTGGCTGATAAACTACGTTGGTGTGGCTTTGTAAAAGCTCTAACATAAACGAGTCGGTGAGTTTTCCCTCATCATATAAGTGATTAAGGATGGTGTAATGCCAAAAAGTTGCCCAACCTTCATTCATTACTTGAGTTTGTTTTTGTGGGTAAAAGTATTGCGAAATTTTACGAACGATACGTATCACTTCACGTTGCCAAGAGTCGAGTAATGGGGCGTTTTTTTCAATGAAATACAAAATATTTTCTTGGGGTTCAGAAGGAAAATGGCTTACTTTCTTTTTGGTTTCTTGCTGTTGCTCAGGAATAGTCCGCCATAATTCATTTACTTGCGATTGAAGGTAGTCTTCACGCTCTTGTTGACGTTTTTGTTCTTCAAATAACGATATTTGTTGTGGACGTTTGTAGCGATCGACTCCGTAATTCATTAATGCATGACATGAGTCGAGAAGGGCTTCTACTTGTGTAATACCATGCTTTTCTTCACAGCGGCTTATGTAGTTTTTAGCAAATACCAAGTAATCAATAATTGAGCCAGCATCGGTCCAGGTTTTAAATAAGTAATTACCTTTAAAAAATGAGTTATGTCCGTAACATGCATGTGCCATTACAAGCGCTTGCATAGGTAGGGTGTTTTCTTCCATTAAGTACGCAATACAAGGGTCCGAATTTATCACTATTTCGTAAGCGAGACCCATTTGTCCGCGCTTATAATTTTGCTCTGTTTGAATGAACTTTTTACCGTAAGACCAATGGCTGTAACCAATAGGCATGCCAACGCTTGAGTAAGCATCCATCATCTGCTCTGCGGTTATCACTTCAATTTGATTAGGGTATGTGTCTAACTTGTAGTGAGCTGCAACACGGGCAATTTCACTTTGGTACTCATCTAATAAATCAAAGGTCCAATCTGGGCCATCACTCATTCGTTTATCATTCATAATGCTACCTCGCTTTAGGCTATGCAGAGTTTTGCTGTTGACGACCTTTTTTAAATAGCTCCCTAAAAATTGGGTAAATATCTTCAACGCTTTGAATATGCTGTATG
This sequence comes from Pseudoalteromonas sp. TAE79, assembly GCF_000498015.1. Taxonomy (NCBI): domain Bacteria; kingdom Pseudomonadati; phylum Pseudomonadota; class Gammaproteobacteria; order Alteromonadales; family Pseudoalteromonadaceae; genus Pseudoalteromonas; species Pseudoalteromonas sp. TAE79. Next base: position 4,968 of record NZ_AUTL01000177.1, on the reverse strand, counting down.
GCGAAATTATTATGGCTGTGTGTTATAGATTCATATTCGCGCCATAGGCTTTGATGAGCACGCGTGGTTATTTCAATATAAGCAAAATAGCGTACTGCGCTTAAGAGCTTATTACGCAAAATTTCACCACACTGCGGGGTGTCGTCTGCCCAGTTATCGCCATCAGAGGCTTGTGCGGCGTATACATTCCACTCGTTTGCGTGATAACGCTCTTTTATTATTTCGTTCATTAATTTAAGTGCGCTTGAAACAATAGTGCCGCCAGTTTCTTGAGAATAAAAAAACTCTTGCTCGTCTACTTCTTTTGCTTGTGTGTGGTGGCGAATATAAACAACTTCTATGTCTTTATAGCTGCGTGTTAAAAATTGATAGAGCAAAATATAAAACCGTTTTGCCATGTCTTTTGTTGGCTGATCCATTGAGCCTGACACATCCATAATACAAAACATCACGGCTTTGCTGGTGGGGTGAGGGCGTTTTTCGTAATTACGAAAACGTAAATCGTAGTTATCAATAAATGGAACCGACTTAATTTGCACTTTTAATGCTGCAATTTCTTTTTGTAATAAAGCAATTGCTGCTTTATCGTTATGTGGACCAGCAAGCAGCAGAGCAAGTTGTTCTTCGAGCTCTTTTAAACGGCGTTTTTTACCTGCACTCATGGCAACACGCCGTGCAAGGGAGCCTTGAAGAGAGCGGACAATGTCAATATTGCTAGGTATACCATCGCTACAAAATCCTGCGCGATGGGTTTTCATTTGCACTAGCTTATCAAGCTGGTTTTCTTGTAAGTTAGGGAGCTCTAAATCTTCAAACAGTAAATCAAGGTATTCATCTTTTGATATTGAAAATACAAACTCATCTTGTCCTTCACCCGAATCGCTGGCGTCACCTTCACCGGCACCGCCGCTTTGTCCACCTTTAGGGCGCTCAATTTTATCACCTGTAGAAAACTGATCGTTGCCTGGGTGAATTTGTTCTCTATCCCCACCTTGCCCTTGATGAAATGTAGGTTCGCTGATATCGCGTTGTGGAATAGAAATACTCTCACCAGAGCTTGAATCGGTAACGCTGCGTTTGTTAATCGCATCTGAAACCGCTTCTTTAATTTGTTTTTTATAGCGCCTAATAAAGCGCTGGCGATTAAGCGTACTTTTATTTTTTCCGTTTAAACGCCTATCTATAAAATGCGCCATATTGACCTCCTATATACTACGACTATGAAGGTTATTGCGATTTTCTAACCCGTAAATACCACTCAGAAAGCAAGCGAACTTGTTTTTGTGTATAGCCTTTTTCGACCATACGGTTCACAAAGTCTTCGTGCTTCTGCTGATCCTCTGCAGACGTTTTAGTATTAAACGAAATAACAGGGAGTAAATCTTCGGTATTAGAGAACATTTTTTTCTCAATTACCGTGCGTAGTTTTTCGTAGCTTGTCCATAGTGGGTTTTTACCGTTGTTGTGCGCACGGGCACGCAATACAAAGTTTACTATTTCATTTCGGAAATCTTTAGGGTTAGAAATACCCGCCGGCTTTTCTATTTTTTCAAGTTCGGCATTAAGTGCCTCACGGTCAAATAGTTGTCCTGTATCAGGGTCGCGATATTCTTGGTCTTGTATCCAAAAGTCTGCATAAATAACATAACGGTCAAAAATGTTTTGTCCGTATTCTGAATACGATTCTAAATAGGCGGTTTGCAGTTCTTTGCCTATAAAATCAACATATTGCGGAATTAAATAGCCTTTTAAAAAGCTTAAATAACGCTCTTCTATTTCGCTTGAAAATTGTTCGCGCTCTATTTGTTGCTCAAGTACATAGAACAAGTGCACTGGGTTTGCGGCAACCTCAGTGGTATCAAAATTAAACACGCGAGATAAAATCTTAAACGCAAAGCGGGTAGAAAGTCCCGTCATACCTTCATCAACACCTGCGTAATCACGGTACTCTTGATACGATTTTGCTTTAGGGTCGGTGTCTTTTAGAGTTTCGCCATCGTATACCCGCATTTTTGAATAGATACTTGAATTTTCTGGATCTTTTAAACGTGATAGCGTCGTAAATTGCGCCAATGTTTTAAGTGTACCTGGTGCGCATGGCGCGTTGTATAGCTCGCTGTGCTCAAGTAATTTGTCGTAAATTTTAATTTCTTCAGTCACACGTAAGCAGTAAGGTACTTTTACAATATAGACACGGTCTAAAAATGCTTCGTTGTTTTTATTGTTTTTAAAGGTTTGCCACTCAGATTCATTAGAGTGAGCGAGGATCATGCCATTAAAAGGCAGAGCACTAATGCCTTCTGTGCCGTTGTAATTACCCTCTTGGGTTGCAGTAAGTAAAGGATGCAGCACTTTAATCGGTGCTTTAAACATTTCTACAAATTCCATCAGCCCTTGGTTAGCTAAACATAAAGAGCCCGAGTAGGCGTATGCATCAGGATCGTTTTGAGCAAAGTGCTCAAGTTGGCGAATATCGACCTTACCCACTAGCGCCGAAATATCTTGGTTGTTTTCATCTCCAGGTTCGGTTTTGGCAATCCCTATTTGGTTTAAAATTGAGGGGTAGCGCTTAACCACTCTAAACTGGCTAATATCACCATTGAATTCTTTTAAGCGTTTGCCAGCCCAAGGCGACATAATGGTTTTTAAGTAGCGCGGTTTAATACCGTATTCTTTGCTGAGTACGTCTGCATCTTCGATAGGATCAAACAAGGAGAGGGGGTGGTCGTTTACAGGAGACCCTTTAATTGAATAAATAGGCACTTGTTGCATTAAATATTTTAGTTTTTCAGCAATGGATGATTTACCCCCTCCAACAGGCCCAAGTAAATACAGCACTTGTTTGCATTCTTCTAGCCCCTGAGCCGCATGTTTTAAATAAGAGACTATTTGCTCAATGGCGTCTTCCATACCATAAAAATCAGCAAAGGCAGGGTAGCGCGCAACTACTCTATTTGAAAATAATCGACTTAGTCGTGCATCCGTTGCGGTATCTACCATGTGTGGTTCGCCAATTGCCATGAGTAGGCGTTCTGGTGCGCTGGCGTAGGCAGACTTATCGGTTTTACAAATCTCAAGAAATTCAGCGATACTGTATTCTTCTTCCTGTGCCGCTTCGTATCGTGCTTGGTAATGCTCAAAAATCGTCATAATAACCTCCGAAACCCGCTGTAAAAAGGTGCTTACCTTTTAAAGTCTAGTCACGAATCTGTATTTTTGTGCAATAAAATTAAAAATTTAAGTGAAAAAAGATCATGTTACTAAAAGTGTTTTATTAAATGATGAGGCGCTTGGGTGTGATAAATAAGAAACAAAAAAAGACGCCTAAGCGTCTTTTTTACATTAGCGTTTAAAGGCTAATTAAGCGAAGTTAGCGTTCGCGAATTCCCAGTTAACAAGCGACCAAAAACCTTTAAGGTAATCTGGACGAACGTTACGGTAATCAATGTAGTAAGCGTGTTCCCATAAATCCACTGTAAGGATTGGAGTAACGCCATCATCAGTTAATGGTGTAGCAGCGTTAGATGTATTAACGATGTCTAGTGAACCATCAGCAAGCTTAACTAACCACGTCCAGCTTGAACCAAAGTTATTTACTGCTTTGTCATTTAATGCATCTTTAAACGCATCAAAAGAACCCCATTTAGCGTTGATTGCATCAGCAACTGCGCCAGTAGGCTCGCCGCCGCCGTTTGGAGATAAGCTGTTCCAGTAAAAAGTATGGTTCCAGATTTGTGCTGCGTTGTTAAATACGCCGCCTTCTGATGAACATACGATCTCTTCTAGAGATTTGTTTTCAAACTCAGTACCAGGGATTAAACCATTAAGCTTAACCACGTATGTGTTGTGGTGTTTACCATGGTGAAACTCTAGCGTTTCTTTTGAAATATGTGGCTCAAGTGCGTCGATTGCATATGGTAGTGACGGTAGTTCAAATGCCATTTTTTTATCTCCATCTTCTTTGGTTGATAGTCCATTTGGTAATACGTAATGCCTGTTGAAACAGAGCAGTTACCTATACCAAGCGGTAATATAGTGTTACTATAATTGTTGAGTATTTTACTCAAGTTTAAGCAAACAGCAATGCTATTGCGAAAGACTATTTCAATTGCGGCTTTATTTGCCCATTTTAAGTTATATATTTGTGGTCACGATGAGTTATTTTCAAGACCTAAATATATTTAGCTATCGTTACTTTGAGGTTGTAGATGGAAACCATTGATAAAATTAAACAGCAAATTTCAGAAAACCCAATAATCCTTTTCATGAAAGGGTCACCAAAATTACCAAATTGTGGTTTTTCTTCACAAGCATCGCAAGCGTTAATGTCATGTGGTGAACCATTTGCATACGTTGATATTTTACTTAATCCAGACATTCGTGCTGAGCTTCCAGCATACGCAAATTGGCCAACATTCCCGCAATTATGGGTAGATGGCGAATTAGTTGGTGGTTGTGACATTATTATCGAAATGTTTCAACGCGGTGAATTACAGCCGTTAATTACAGAAACTGCTGCTAAATATAAAGAAGCTGACGCAGAGTAATTTTATTACTCAACCTGCTATCAGGTTATTAAGCTCTTTAAGCTCTTTAAGCACAAAGCCACTTTTTAAGCTGTCTCTTATACACAAATCCCTGCTAAGAAATTAGCGGGGATTTTTTTGAACTAAATCTCAATGTCATGATCAGATCTTGTTTGAGGGCACATTATGATTAACGAACATACTCATTGGGCAAAACAACAATTCGGTAAATCGGACTTAGGTGATCAAAGAAGAACAGCGCGTCTGGTAAAGTTAGCATCAACGCTTGCAAATGAACCAGGAAAACCACTTGTAAACATCACTCAATCCCCCGCCGATATGGAAGGTGCCTACCGCTTTATTCGCAACGAGAATATTGACGCAACGGCTATAGCAGAGTCAGGCTTTAAAGCCACGGTTGAACAAGCAAAAAGTCATAACT
>NZ_AUTL01000176.1:0-81718 GCF_000498015.1 Pseudoalteromonas sp. TAE79 | reverse complement strand
TCCATGCCGAACTCAGTAGTGAAACGAAACAGCGCCGATGATAGTGTAGCATTTGCTATGTGAAAGTAGGACATTACCAGGCTTCAAATTGTAGAAAGCCCGGATCTAACGATTCGGGCTTTTTTACGTCTGCAAAAAAGTGATTCAGGGATTCCTCTAGAGCGAAGGACTTCTTAGTAAATCATTTATATCGATCAGCAATAATATTTAATCAATTTGAGGGATTAAATCTGACGCTAATTGCGTTAAAAGCCTCATATATGAAACAACTGAATAACGAATTTTTTGCCCTTCTTTTATCGACTCCGCTTAGTTATTGCTCTAATCTCAATTTATGATCTGTTCAATTATGTAGTTTATAAAATGTGACAGAGCTCGTTTAGATAAAAATAGAATAATAAGGGTTTAATAATGAGTGAAATTGATAATCATCCACATGGCATTTTTGTTGGTCAGAACTTTGTACACACAATTGGAAAGAAGGTAAGACGTTTTATACATCATTATTTGATTGGGGGTATGACGATCAACCTATTGGGGAGGACATATATTACACCATGCTACAAAAGCAAGCTGGTGATATAGCCGCTATGTATGAAATGCCTAAAGAGCAAATTAGTGAAGGGATCCCAAGTCATTGGTTGGCTTACATTGCCGTCGACAATGTTGACGATTGTGCGCTAAAAGCTAAAGAACTAGGTGCTGAAGTTATTGCCGGTCCTCATGATGTTATGAATGCAGGGCGAATGTTGATGCTAAAAGATCCTGTAGGTGCCACTGTTGCACTATGGCAAGGCAATGAGCATAAAGGTTGTAAGCACTTAGGTGAATTAAACACGCCTTATTGGCATGAGTTAGCAACCAGAAATAGTAAAGTAAGTAGAGATTTTTACTGTGCTTTACTAGGCTGGGAAAGTGAAATAAAGCCAATGGAAGGTATGAACTACACTTTATTTTTAGTAGGTGGACACCCAATTGCCGGTATGCTTGAGATGACAAGCGATTGGCCTGAAGATATTCCTGCTCATTGGATGATTTATTTTGCAGTAGAGAGCTGCGATACAGCAGTAAATAAAGCCGCTAGCTTAGGTGGACAAGTATGTGTTTCTGCAACAGATATCCCCGATGTTGGTCGTTTTAGTGTTATATGCGACCCTCAAGGTGCTGTATTTTCGGTGATCGAATCTGTTATAGATGACGTTTAAACAGTTACATTAGCTTTAGCGTTAATTTACTCGCTAGTTTGTTATAATACTCGCCAATTAAATCGTCAGAAAGTGCAGAGAACGCAATGGAATTTGAACAAGATAGCAATTTAACCCTTCCTTTATTTCTATTAGATGAATCATTAAGTAATAGAGATTTAGAGCAGCCTGATTTTGAAATATCAATTGGACTTGATGATGAGTTACTTGCTCAAATTTGCCAAAATCCAAGTGAAGATAGCAGTGTAGCTATTACCGTTAGCGGTTATGAGTTGCTTATAACTGATTCTCTGTATTTAAGTATATTAGAGCAAGAGCATGATGCGCAGATAACATTAACGCATGGGCCTCTTTTAAGTATTGTTTTGAATACTGAAGGTCAAAAAACATTCGTTTCTCCTCAAATGGATATGATGCCCACCTTCGATTTAGGTGACGAGGACGAATGAAAAAAATAATAATAAGTACATTTGTATTAATTATCCTTAGTGGTTGTGCTTACTTAGGTAATGCACATTACGATGATTTATTTGGCCCTGAACAAGCGCAAGAACGTATCGTTCCACATTCTACCCTTGCTGGAGCTGATTTTTTACAAAACGTAAAACCAGTACTTGATACCCGCTGCGTCGTTTGCCATGGTTGTTACGATGCACCTTGCCAGCTTAAGCTCTCATCCCCTGAAGGTATTGATCGAGGTTTGAGTAAAGAGCTCGTTTACGATGGAACTCGTTTATTGGCAACGACCCCAAGCCGTTTATTGTTTGATGCAACCAATACACAGCAATGGCGAGAAAAAAACTTTACGCCAGTGCTAAATGAGCGCGTACAAAGTGAAGAAGCAAACTTAGCGGGAAGTGTTTTATTTAATAGTTTAGTGTTAAAGCAAAGCTATGAATTACCAACTAATGAAGTGCTAGATGATGAATTTGATTTTTCATTAGGGCGTTCGCAAACCTGTGCAACAATGGGGGAGTTTGACCGATTAGCTGACGAGCAACCTCATGGCGGTATGCCTTATGGTTTACCTGGGGTTTCGCGCGAAGAGTTTAATCATTTACAGAACTGGCTTAAAAATGGCGGTAAAATGTCACATATTGAGCCACCAAGTAAGTATGATCAGAATAAAATAAAGGGCTGGGAAGCATTTTTAAATCAAGATAACTTAAAGTATCAGTTATCAGCACGTTATATTTATGAACATTGGTTTTTAGCACATATTTATTTTACGTCAGAAAACCCACAAAGCTTTTTCAAACTAGTTCGCTCAAGTACGCCTCCTGGTGAGGAAATAAAGTTAATTAATACGCGTCGTCCATACGATGACCCTAAAGTTAGCCGTGTTTATTATCGTTTTATGCAAGAGCGTACAACCATACTTTCTAAAACGCATTTACCACTTGAGCTTAATGAAACTAAATTACTGCGTTTGTACGAGCAGTTTATTGCGCCAGATTATACAGTTACGCAAATGCCGAGTTATGAGCCTAAGTCAGCATCTAACCCTTTTAAAACTTTCGAAGTTATTCCAATTAATTCTAAATATCAATTTATGCTTGATGAAGCAGAGTTAATTATTATGGGCTTTATAAAAGGGCCTGTTTGTCGTGGTCAGATTGCTTTAAATGTTATAAATGATCACTTTTGGGTGGCATTTGCTGATCCTGATAAGGTTGCGACTCCTGCTATAGGGGAAATGCTAATGCAACATGAAGAAGCTCTAGAACTTCCTGCCGCAGAGGAAAGTAATGCGTTACCTATTTCTAGCTGGGTTAAATATTCAGTTCGTGAGAAAAAATATTTACAGGCAAAAGTTGAGCTTGCTAACGAAATGTTTAAAGGTGGCGAGCATCTTACAACTGACTTGCTTTGGAAAGGTGATGGGCACAATAAAAATGCTGCGCTGACTATTTTCCGCCATTTTGATAGTGCAACTGTTGTTAAAGGTTTTATTGGTCAAGAGCCTAAAACCACGTGGATACTTGATTATGCGTTATTTGAACGTATTCATTATTTGCTTGTGGCAGGCTTTGATGTATACGGAAATATAGGCCATCAATTGGTTACACGTTTATATATGGATTTTTTACGTTTAGAGGGAGAGCAAAACTTTTTAGCTCTATTACCTGAGCACAAGCGTAATCAAATCAAAAAGCAGTGGTACCGTAATTCACCACCTGACTTATCTAAGTTCTTTAAAAATAACCGAGAATTTAGTCAGCCAAGTGGTATTAACTATAAAACTGATGATCCACAGCATGAGCTATATACTTTGATGAAAGAAGCCTTAGCGCCAGTTTTAAGTGAAAGATACAACTACACTGAAGTACCAAAGCCGTTAAATGTAGTAAGTAATATGCCAGCAAAAGCGGTAAACTTGTTACCTCAGCTTTCTTTTGTACTTGTAAAGCAAAAAGATAATAGTCATAAGGGCTACACTATTATTCATCATAATGCGCACTACAATATTTCTAGTTTATTAAACGAAGATGGTCAACGTGCTTATGATGAAGATACCGCGACTATTGTTCCTGGCTTTATCGGTGATTATCCTGCAGCTATTTGGTATTTAAATAACGAGCAGCAAGTAAATGCTTTTGCCGAGCAATTGCCTATGATGCAAATAGAAGCCGATTATGGTGCTTTGAAATCTAAGTTTGGCATTCGACGTACTCATCCACAGTTTTGGCAATACAGCGATATATTACACGATACGGCTAAAAAATATCGTGGGATAGAATATGGAATGTTCGATTATAACCGTTTAGAGAATAGATAATTAAATAGTTTTATTTTATTAGCCCAGCTTTTTAGTTGGGCTTTTTTATTCGATGAGTATCACTTATACCAATCTGCATGAGCATCTTGGCATTAATGTTTTAGATGACGAAAACTCACTTGCTAAGTGCTTTTAAAATACGTTAATTTACGATTTTAGTATTCACTTAGGAAGTTAGCGTGCAGTCGATTGTGCAATTAATTCAATTTCAGCAATTTAATGGATTTTTACAAAGCCAAGGTCAAAGCCGCTACAATATTCACAACTTAAACTGGCAAGTTAACGAAGGTGAGCATTGGTTGCTTCTAGGTGCTAACGGTGCAGGTAAGTCAGCATTAACAGCGGCGTTAGTCGGTGAAGCTAAGTATAAAAGTGGGCAAAGAGTATGTACGTTTAAAAACCCACAGCTTGTTTCATCGGATGCGCAAAAACAGCTATTAAATAAAGAACTTAAAGAAGAAAAAAATAGCCTGGTAAAATCGCTTATTACAGATCAGCATTATAATGCTGATTTACGAAAGCAGCTTATAAAATTGTTTAAGTTTGATGAGTTATTAAATCGACATTTTAGAGATCTCTCAACCGGTGAAACGCGGAAACTTTTATTAATTAAAGCACTCAGCTCCCATAGTGAGTTAGTCGTGCTTGACGAGCCATTTGATGGACTCGACGTACAATCTTGCCAGCAACTTAATAAAATACTTATAGAGCTTAGCCACACGATTACTTTTGTTTTTGTGCTAAACCGCTTAGACGAAATCCCTTCATTCATTACTCACTATGGTTATGTAAACCAAGGCTGCTTGTTACATACTTTAGCAAAGCCAAGTAGCGAGCAATTGAGTGATTTACTAAAACTACTTCATTTAGAGCATACTTCATTGGATGTACCATCTCCTGATACCGAACAAGAGCAAAAGGCATTCACCGGTAATACCTTAGTTAAATTGAGTAATGCTAAAGTTAGTTACAGTGATGTAAGCATATTCAAAAATCTCAATTGGACTATAAAAAAGCATCAGCATTGGCAGCTTACTGGAGCGAACGGTTCAGGTAAAACATGCCTATTAAATTTAATAACAGGTGATAACCCACAGTGTTATAACAATGACATTGAAGTGTTCGGTTTTAAACGCGGAACCGGGGAGAGTATTTGGGATATAAAACAGCATATTGGTTTTATATCTAACGCGCTACATATGGATTACCGCGTAAGTATATCGGCTTTAAATACTGTTATTTCAGGTTTTTACGACAGCATAGGTTTATATCAAAAACCGAGCGACGCACAAATTAATATTGCTCAACAGTGGCTGGCATTTATTGGTTTAAGTGACAAGCAAAGCACCTCATTCACCCAGCTATCGTACGGCGATCAGCGTATGTTATTAATTGTGCGGGCTATGGTAAAACATCCAACGTTACTTATTTTAGATGAACCTTGCTTGGGCTTAGATGAAGCAAACAGGCAGCGTGTACTGTTACTAATAGAGAAAATTTGTGCTGCCAATACAAGTACTGTGATTTATGTAAATCATCATGCGGCAGACAAAATTAAAGGAATAGAAAATTACTTAAAAATGGAAGACTTTCATTAAAAGCTCAGAGAAAGGTTGAGCGAAAAATCACTCAACCCATTTTCATTTTAAAGACGAGTAACGCTAAAGCCTTTATCTCGTAGCTGTTTAAGTAACCCGTGTTTTTCAGGTAAATGCAGGGCGCCTACGGCAATAAATAGTTGCTCGTTTACTAAACGCGGTGTGAGTTGTTTAACCCAATTATTATTGCGGTTAGTTAGCATTACTTGCTCGCTAATTTCACCGTAATTACTGTCATCAAAACTCATGTTGTAGTAATCGGTTAGTGTATCCATATCCCCGTTTTTCCAGGCATTAACTAATTTGATAAAGTAAGTATTAATATCGCTGAGTTGCTCAAAGGTTTCTTCAATCATTTCATTGCTTAATAGCGCCATACCATCAAACATTTGTAGTTGTTGCTCTAGGGTTTCAAGCTCGCCAATTTTAATATTATGCTCTTTAGCATAACTAAGCACTTGCTTGTCTATGCCGGTTTTATCTGAATATCCTGCATTTTGAAATTCAATTTGCATCATAGTCACCATAACAGCCCAAGGCTTTAAGCCATTAAACATAGCAATATCAATCGACTTTTTAGCAAAGTAATCTTTTAACTTGGTATAATTTTGCTTTGAAAGCTCAGTTTGTAATGTTTTACCGTCACTTAGCATCATAAATGGCATTGAGCGCTGCTGCATTTCAAGTGGAGTAAGTTTGCTTATATCAACTTCAACAATGACTTCTTTGCTTGCGCTAATCGCATCGGTTACATTTTTAGGTAAGCCTTTCATGCTGGCATCACCAACGTGTACGGTGCCAAATAAGTAAGAGCTAACGCCATTTTTTTCTATTTTATATAAGGCAGGAGCAGCGTAGCTGTTAAGGCTAAATGTTATAAGTAACGCCACAATAAAAAAGTGGCTAATACGGGTAAGAGCATTCATGGTTTGTCCTTAAAATCTCAAAATTAGTAGTGTAAATACTAACCTAAATTTACTTCAGAGGTAACGTTAATATAAACGTTAACGTATTGTTTTCGGTATTACTGGCCGTAATAGTAAAGCCATTTAAGTTACATAAGCTCTGTACAATTGATAATCCTAAACCATGGCGCTGATTATTAGTTCTAGATGAATCTAGCTGATAGAGCGGGTCAAAAATAGCAGTTAGCTGTTCATCACTTAGTGGTTTATTTACTTTGTTACTAACAGAGATGCTCATGTTTGTGCTGTTATTTACGGCAGTTAATTTAGTTGGCGCCTCAGGAAGTCCATAAAATAGTGCGTTATCGATTAAGTTACATAAAATGGTACTTAAACTAAATTCGTCAACATTAAGTGTAAACTCGTCAGTTATCTCATTATTTAAACGCGCTTTAATACTTGGGTGCTTAAAGGTCAGCTCATCAACAATTTGATTTACTAGGTTATTTAGCATGATATTTTGCGCATTCAATTGCATAGCACTACTACTTGAGCGCTGCAACAGTAATAGGTTGCTAACAATTGTTTTCATGCGCTGTGAAATATTAAGTACATCACTGGTATAGGTGTCGCTAATGCGTTTATCGTCAGGGTAGCGAATAGCCACTTCTGAAAGACTTATTAGTTCAGCTATTGGGGTTTTAAGCTCGTGTGCAATATCGCTTGTTAGGCGTTTTTCATTACTATAGAGTTGCTGATTAACGGTAATAAACTTATTTAGCTCGTTACGTATAGGTTCTATTTCTTCTACTTTAAAGTCGCTTTCTATTGTTTGCGCAACACCGGTAATATCGAGTAACTTAATTTGGTCGTTTAAATTGTGTAGTGGGTGCAGGCCTTTATTTACAATACGTGTCACTAAATAGCGCACACCAAACACACCAAGTACACAGGTTAAAATAAAGACCACATCAATAATAATCAGTACTTTATTAAGTTCGGAGGTGGGCGCTGCGATTGCAAGCGTCATGGTATTAAAAACAGCAGAGTGGGTGGGATTTCTATCATCTTTTTGGGCTACAAAGTGACTTATAAGTGCGCGGCCATCACGCCCGTTAGGAAGCTCGTAATCTATAATTTTAGATTCATTTATCGGCATTTCTAAAAAAGGCAGGTTAGCATTTTCATAAAGCGCTAATGAGTCCGAGCGCTCAAAAACATCACTGCCATGCCATAACTGGTAAAACTCCGTGGCATCGGCTGCTTCATACTCCGACATAAACTCACCAGCAAAATCAAATTCAACCACGTTGTTGTCATCTTCAACTAAGGTTTTTAAGTAGTTAGCTTTGTTAGTTAAAGACTGATTGAACTGATCTTCCACCCAAGTATCAACACTTAAATCAACGGTTAAAAATATGGTGAATAAAATAACTGAGATCACAGCGCTAATATTATTAACGAGTTTACGCTTTATTGAGTGACTTTTATTTTGTTGTTGCGACATAACCAAATCCACGTTTGTTCTTTATCGGGAGCTCGCCATTAAATTGTCTTACTTTTTTGCGTATGGTTGAGATGTGTGCTTCAAGCGCATTTTTAGAGAGCATATCAAACTGACCTACCACGGCTTCACTTATAAGCTCGAGCCCTAATACTCGCTCTGGGGCGTTAAATAAGCATTCTATTATTTTGTATTCATTACGCGTGAGCTCAATGGCATGTTGCTTGTAGTGAAGAGTTTTAAGTGACAGATCTAATACGCAATCACCTACGGTAAGGGTATTTTGTTGGTTTTGCAGTGAACCGCGACGAAGTAATGCAAGGACACGAGCATGGAGTTCTTCAAACGAAAATGGCTTAGTTAAATAATCGTCAGCGCCTTTCATAAGGCCGCTAATTTTATCTTGAGGCTCACTTCGTGCCGATAAAATTAGCACACGGCTTTGGCTATTACTGCTGCGCAGTGCTTGTAAAATACTCATGCCATCAACACTTGGTAGCATTAAATCAAGTACGAGGAGGTCGTAGTTTCCACTCAGTGCCATACTCAACCCTTCTGAGCCATCACCAGTTTCATCTACGGTAAAACCAAGGTTGCTAAGGCCAACTTGCAAGCTGCGTCTTAGTGCTTCAGAGTCTTCAATAACGAGGATTTTCATGTTTACTCGGTTTATAAAAATAGCCTTGTTACTTTAACAAGGCTTTATTATCAAGTCACTTGGTTAATGGTACCAACCATTTGTATAAGCTAAATTACCAAAGTTCGCGTGAGCTAGGGCTTTTTTAACTAGTTGCTCATCGTTTTCACATGGCACAAGCTGGTTATTGCTATACGTATAGGTGGTTGCTGGTTTTTGTGGTTGTAACACCACCACTTTATTATCGTGCATGTAGGCAAAGTTTTTGTCGTATTGCATCATTGCGCGTTGTTTGTTGTCGCTAATTGGCTTTGATAAATCATGACCTATCATAGGGTGCTTACCACTTGCGTCAATTAAAGACAGTAGAGTAACAGGAATATCGAGCTGGCTGGCTAGTTGGCTATCTCGTTTATGGGTAATACCTTTACCAAAAATAACGGCCGGGATTTTAAAGTGATCAACCGGTACTAAACTCGAACCCGATACGCGTGAGTCGTGATCGGCAATAACTATAAATACAGTATCATCCCAGTAGCTCGATTTTTTAGCTTTTTCGATAAACGTGCCCAGCGCGTAATCGGCATACTTGGCAGCATTATTACGGGTTTGTTTTTGTTTATCGTACAGCGTTATTTTATCGTCAGGAAAGTCATACGGGCTATGATTAGAGCTTGAAAATATAAGGCTAAAAAAGGGTTTGTTTTGATTTTTAAGCTTAGTAAGTTCTATGTCGGCTTGATCGTACAAGTCTTCGTCTGATGCGCCCCACGAGCCATTAAAGTCTATTTTTTTAAAGTTATTTGTATCTACGATACTTTTAAAACCGTTGCCTAAAAAGAAGCTTCGCATGTTATCAAAATGGCTTTCGCCGCCATAAATAAACTGCGTGTTGTAATTTTGCTTCGCTAAAAAATCAGCAATGGTAAAAAAGTCGCGTTGTGATTTATCAAGCTTAACAACCGCACGCGAAGGTGTTGGTGTAAACCCTGTAATTACCGCCTCAATACCACGAACAGAGCGTGTACCTGTTGCGTATAAATTATCAAATCCCCAGCCTTGTTTATAAAGGGCGTCTATATTAGGTGTAAGCGGTAAACCGCCAAGCGTGCCTACGTAACGAGCACCTAAACTTTCTTGTAAAATAATGACTAGATTTTTTGGTTTACCTGTATTATCTGCGCCATGAAACGTTTTTGTAGGGGCGGTTACATCACTAAATGTGCCTTGCGTATTTTGCATGTTACTACGCACAATACTAAGCAATTCATCGGTGGGCATTTTACCGTAATAGTCTTGGCTTGATTGCTCATTAGAAAGTTGCTTAACTGCAAACGCGACGCTATAAAGTGAGTTAAGGGTTAAGTCGTTAAGTAAGTGATCAGTAGAAAACGAGACCATGGCGGGGTTAAGTGGTCTGTGCCCTAATGAGTTGCGGGCGCCCAAAATAGTTAAGCATACTAAAACGAGCGCTAAAATTGATTGGTTTAAGCCTGTTAGTGATGACTTGCTTTGCCATTGATTACTAAATACTTTACTTGCAAATTTACAGCTTAAAACAAGTGCTATAACAGCAATAAATACTTCTAACTTATAGCCTGAAAAAATCATTTTTGAGACTTCTTTAGGATAAATTAAATATTCTATAAATAAGCGGTTTGGGCGTAAATCGTACTCGTTTATAAACGTAGGCGTAGTCACTTCAAAAAAAACAAGTAAAGCAGACATCGTCACTAAATAAATTTTAATGAGGCCGCGTACTTTATTTTGCCAACCTACGCTTTGCATCAGTAAAGTAAGTAGTAATGCGGGCATAATAATGTAGCTTAGAGTGGCTATATCAACTCTTAAACCACCTATAAATATAGACACCCACGCATGCGATCCAAATACACGCTCCCCTTGCCATACACTTAAACCAAAGCGAGCAAGTGTTAAAAAGCTAAGTGCTAAAACAGCAAATACAACTAAAATCCATACAGGGCCAAGTGCATTTTGTATTTTAGGTATTACTTTAAATATTAGCCTCGTTATTTTAGGTATAAAAGTTAGCTTTATGCCCATAACACAGCCCACCAAATAAGTGCGGCAATTAGCATGGCTATAAACACGCTTGCAGAGGCAATATCTTTAGCTAGCCCCGAAAGCTCATGGTATTCACTGCCAATTCTATCAACTACAACCTCAACTGCCGTATTTACCAGCTCAGCAAACAATACAAAAAGCAGGCTGGCTATAAGCAGTAATTTATCGCTTAGTGCAATCTCTTGTAGCCACACAAACACACCGAGTAACGAAAACAGTGCTAGCTCTTGTTGAAACGCTGCTTCAAATCGACTCATCCATTTTAAGCCGTTAAAAGAATGACTTAAGGTAAAAATAAGGCGCATTAAGCCTTGGCGTTTTATAACGGTTTTATTGCTCATAGTTTTATTTCGCTTGGTGTTGTTTGGCAGCTAGCAAGTAAATCAAGTGATGCCTGATACGTTTTACTTTTAATGCCAATTAAATTTAAAAGGGTGTGAAAAATATTGTTGTGTGAGCGTGCAGCAGTGGTGTCTAAATTAGCCAAGCAGGTATTGGTAATGCGCTGATTATGCTCATCAGCCCACATATAAAGAG
Organism: Pseudoalteromonas sp. TAE79; assembly: GCF_000498015.1. Taxonomy (NCBI): domain Bacteria; kingdom Pseudomonadati; phylum Pseudomonadota; class Gammaproteobacteria; order Alteromonadales; family Pseudoalteromonadaceae; genus Pseudoalteromonas; species Pseudoalteromonas sp. TAE79. The sequence continues at coordinate 70,468 of NZ_AUTL01000176.1, read as the reverse complement.
GAACATGCGTTTGTGTGCTAGGTGCAAAGCTATACGGAAAACCATGTAAATAAGCCCCAGCTTCGCCAAGTGATTCACCATGATCAGAGACATATAAAAACTGCTTATCTATATTGCTTGGCAGCGCTTTTAATTGCTCAATTACCTGGGCGTTAACAAAGTCGCTGTACGCAATTGTGTTGTCGTAGGTATTAACTAATTCATCGAGTGAGCAGTTTTGAATGTCGCTTCTGTCGCACGTGGGCGTAAATTGCTTAAATTTATTTGGGTAGCGTTTAAAGTAGGTTGGTCCGTGTGAGCCCATCATGTGTAGGACGATAACGGTATTAGCTTGGCTTAAATTAGCGAGTTTGCGCTTAAGCGGAGCAAGCAGTACTTCATCAAAACAATATTTCCCATCGCAAAGCGCTGATGGGGTGGTTGGTATATCAATATTAACAACACGGGTGCATACGTTTTTACAGCCGCTGTTGTTATCAACCCACAGTACGTCACTGCCAGCTTGTTGTGCTAAGTCAATCAGGTTTTGTTGGTTGTCGGCTGCTAATCGATCAAAGTTATCTTGTGTTTGCAGTGAAAACATACACGGCACAGACACAGCAGTAGCGGTGCCACAAGACGCCACATTATTGAAATACGTCACATTGTACTTTTGTGTGTAAGAATTTGTGTTGCGCTTATAACCTTGATAAGCAAAGTTTTCTGCTCGTGCGGTTTCGCCAACAACTATAACTGTTACGCTGGTGGTATTAGGCGCAATTAGGGTGGGTGCTGCATCTATGTTTTTAAATTCTATATTGGTGTACAGCAGTTGATCGCGCATATATTTATAACCGCTAGAGAGATACTGAAACGGAATAATTTCTTTTTTCAAAATGCGGTTGTTACGTCCAGTGGCTGCGTAATCGGCGTAAAAGTTAGCGACCACTAAAGCAATTAGCGTTAAGCAGGCAATAATAAGTTTTATGCGGCTAATCGCTTCTTGATGAGGGCGAGTAAAGTGTATTTTTACTTTGCTTAATATAAAAACAGGTAGCGCACAAAAAAGTAGTAAAAAGGCTATGAGCTGCGGGTTTAAATAGCTCAGCGCTTCGCTTGAATCTGTTTCGAACGTGTTTTGAATCATTGAATAGTCAAACACAACACCGTAATTTAATGAGCCGTAAAGCACGGCGCTAGAAATTATCAGTAAAAGATAGTTAACTGGTTTTAATAACCATCTAACCGACACTATCGAAAAGAAAATAATTAAAAGACATAACAAAAGTAGCGGGACTGAAAGTAAAAATAGCCATGAAAAAGATGCAAGAGAGGTTATGGCGCTAAACGAACCTTGAATAAAAGGAATGTTTATAACTAAACAGTAATAACAGGCAATCATCACTACAAAGGCATTTGCACTACAGTGAATGTAAAACCGTTTACTACGATTTGGCTTTTTTTGTGCTGGTGTTTGACTAATTACGTTCATATTTAGGCTCGTTTAAAATAACAACGCCATGCTATGCAACAACACTTAAGAGTCGCTTAAGAGAACCTACGCATTACCTGAAGGTGATAAATAATTTTATTTATAAAAATATTCTTAAAAATTAATCAAACCTTAAATAAGGGATATAAGAATAGTGAATTTCTGAGAATAAAATTAGAGCATAAAAAAACCACTACTAGCTTGTATAATGAATTTTAAAACCTGATAAATTGCCTTTTAGTCTTTTTGTTAGATTAACTTTGGTGTTGACTTAAAGGGCCTAGCGCGGTACTAATATAAAAAGAGAGCGAAGGAATAACCTTCGCGATAATTGAACAAAATTTGGTATTAATTACATGCTTACAAACGCACTTAACCTAGTCCTGATTATTATCGTGGTGATTATTCCCGCGAGGGCTTCGTAGTGCTTTAAAAACTTAAGCATTAAAAAAGCCCTCCGCACTTAACCGTTCGGAGGGCTTTTTAATTTTAAGGGCAAAGTTTTTAGCGTAAAAATGTAATTGGGTTGTCACTGAGGAATGAGGGTTTATTAATGACAGGCGCAGAACTAACAATCGACTTATTGGCCAAACACGGCGTAAATGAAGTATTTGGCTACCCAGGCGGAGCTATTATGCCAATTTACGATGCGCTGTATGGCGCGCCAGTCAAACACTACCTTACTCGTCATGAGCAAGGTGCAGGGTTTGCAGCTGTTGGTTATGCTCGCAGCACGCGTAAATTAGGTGTGTGTTTTGCAACATCGGGCCCAGGTGCAACTAACTTAATAACTGCCCTTGCTGATGCGATGATGGACTCAGTACCATTATTGGCGATCACCGGCCAAGTGCCTACTGCAGCTATTGGTTCAGATGCGTTTCAAGAAATAGATGTACTAGGTATGTCGCTTTCGTGTACTAAGCACAGCTACATGGTAGAACGAGCGGAAGACTTAGCAGAGATATTACAAGAAGCAATTCATTTAGCGCAAAGCGGCCGCCCAGGTCCTGTACTTGTCGATATCCCAAAAGATATTCAAATGGCTCAAGTCCCTTTTAAACCGTGGCTAGCAGCTGATGAATACTTACCAGAGTTAGATTTAAAGCAAGTTGCTATTGCTAATCAATTGTTGAGTGAGGCTAAACAGCCTGTAGCGTATGTAGGTGGTGGTGTACAAGCCGCTGATGCGCAAGACGAGCTAATGCAATTTTTAAATAAAACTCAGATGCCAGCTGTATCAACACTTAAAGCGCTGGGCAGTGTATTACCAGATTACGAACATTACTTAGGTATGTTGGGTATGCATGGTGGTCAAGCTGCTAATATCGCAGTGCAAGAATGTGATGTACTTGTATGTATAGGGGCACGCTTTGATGACCGCGTAACAGGCAACTTAGCTAAATTTGCAGCTAAAGCTAAAGTAATCCATTTAGATATAGATGCTGCTGAAGTTGGTAAGCGAAAACCTGCTAAGGCTTCATTAATTGCCGATTTAAAAACGTCGTTACCCGCACTTGAGTGCTTTGTAACACCTAAAGCGTGGTGTGACACAAATAAAGAAATAAATATTAAGCATGCGTGGCGTTACGACTACCCAGGTGAGAAGGTTTTTGCACCGTACTTATTAAACCAACTAAGCCAACGCATGCCAAAAACAGGGGTTGTGTGCTGCGATGTTGGTCAGCACCAAATGTGGGTAGCACAACACATGAAGTTTACTCATCCGAGTAATCATTTAAGCAGTGGTGGTGCAGGCACAATGGGCTTTGGTCTACCTGCGGCTATTGGTGCACAAGTAGCACGCCCTGATGACTTTGTTATCACTGTATCGGGTGATGGTTCTATAATGATGAATATTCAAGAGCTGGCCACTATTCGTCGTAACAATTTACCTGTAAAAATATTAATTTTAGATAACCAGCGTTTAGGGATGGTTCGCCAATGGCAAGAACTATTTTTTGAAGGGCGTTATTCTGAAACTAACCTGTCGGATAACCCAGACTTTGTGCAATTAGCTGCTGTATTTGGTATCCCAGGGCAAACAATTACTCACGCTAACCAAGTTGATGATGCGATAACTGCATTAGTTAACAGTAAAGGTCCGTACATAGTACATGCCTGTATTGATGATAAAGAAAATGTTTGGCCGCTTGTACCACCTGGGGCTGCTAACGACGAAATGATGACGGAGAAAGCAAAATGAAACATAGCTTAACTATTGCATTAAAAAGTCAAAGTATAGCGGTAGAGCGCTTTTTACGAGTGGTGCGTCATCGTGGTTTTGACCTTACGCATTTTCAGCTCAATATGGACGATGGTTTTTATAATGTAGACATGACGGTAGATAGTGATAAACCAATTCACCTTTTAACCAGCCAGTTAAATAAGCTGGTGGATGTAAAAGAAGTCACTTTACAAAATTTACAGCAACAACAGGCTGTGTAATTACGAACTGAAAAACAATTTACGAGTAACTGAATCACTCGGTTACTCACCAATTTTAGAATGAGGAATGCCCGCTTATTTTGCGGCAAAAACTGAGGTAACTATGGCTAAATTAAGAAGTGCAACAACAACTGAAGGGCGTAAACGCGCAGGCGCTCGTGCATTATGGCGCGCAACAGGTATGACCGACACCGATTTTGGTAAGCCGATTATTGCCGTAGTTAACTCGTTTACACAATTTGTACCAGGGCATGTTCACCTTAATCAGCTAAGTGAACTTATGGCTGAAACCATTACACAAGCCGGTGGCGTCCCTAAAGAATTTAATACTATTGCGATTGATGATGGTATTGCAATGGGTCACGGCGGCATGCTGTATTCGCTGCCTTCGCGCGACTTAATTGCTGACTCGGTTGAGTATATGGTAAATGGTCATTGTGCTGATGCGATGATTTGTATTTCAAACTGCGACAAAATTACTCCAGGAATGATGCTTGCAGCACTACGCTTAAATATTCCGGTAATATTTGTATCAGGCGGCCCAATGGAAGCAGGTAAAACTAAGCTTGCTAACATCGATATTAAACTTGATTTAGTAGATGCCATGGTTAAAGGCGCTGATGAATCGGTAAGTGATGCAGATTCAGAGCAAGTAGAGCGCTCTGCGTGTCCAACATGTGGCTCGTGTTCAGGCATGTTTACTGCAAACTCAATGAACTGTCTGCTAGAAGCGATTGGTTTAGCATTGCCAGGTAACGGTACGACGCTTGCGACTCATAAAGACCGTAAACAACTTTATGTTGAAGCGGGGGCTCGTATTGTTGATTTATGTCGTGAGTATTATCAAAAAGACAATCAAGATGTATTGCCACGTGCTATTGCTAACAAAACAGCCTTTATGAATGCAATGGTTGTTGATATTGCAATGGGTGGCTCGTCAAATACGGTATTGCATTTACTTGCTGCAGCGCAAGAAGCAGGCGTTGATTTTGATATGTCGCACATTGATGCGCTCTCTCGTAAAACACCATTTTTATGTAAAGTTGCACCAGCAACACCTGAATATCACATTGAAGATGTGCACCGTGCAGGCGGCATGATGGCAATCGTACGTGAACTTGGCAAAGCAGGCTTAGTTGATATGTCAGTTAATCATGTTGCAGGGTCAACTATGGCTGAGCTCGTTAAAAAATGGGATGCAACAGATCCTACTAACGAAGCAGCGCGCAAATTTTACCGTGCTGGCCCTGCGGGCATTCGTACCACCAAAGCAATGAGCCAAGAGTGTCGTTGGGACGAGGGCGATAATGACCGTGTTAATGGGTGTATCCGAAGTGTCGAACATGCTTTTCGTCAAGATGGTGGCTTAGCTGTACTTTCGGGGAATTTAGCAGTTGATGGCTGTATTGTTAAAAGCGCTGGCGTTGTTGATGAAATGCTACATTTTGAAGGTACTGCAGTCGTGTACGAATCACAAGATGATTCTGTAGAAGGTATTTTAAACGATGAAGTAAAAGCCGGCGATATCGTGGTTATTCGTTACGAAGGCCCTAGAGGCGGCCCAGGTATGCAAGAAATGCTATATCCAACTAGCTACTTGAAATCAAAAGGCCTAGCTGAAAAGTGTGCACTTATTACTGATGGTCGCTTTTCGGGTGGTACTTCGGGTTTATCAATTGGTCATGTATCACCAGAGGCGGCAAGTGGTGGTGCAATTGCTTATGTTGAAAATGGCGACAAAATCATTATTGATATCGCAACACGAGAAATCACGTTAGCGCTAAGCGATGAAGAGCTTGAAGCACGTAAACAAAAACAATTAGCACGCGGAAAACTGGCGTACAAACCAGTTGATCGTGAGCGCTATGTATCGTCTGCTTTAAAGGCTTATGCATTACTTGCAACAAGTGCTGATAAAGGCGCAGTGCGTGACTTAGCTAAATTGGAGGCGCTTAGTTAATTATGGTCTCTCAAGAGCTCGATTATTTTCGCGCTATTATTCAAGCAAACATGGAGCCTTTGGCTAAAGTTACTGAGGTTAGCGAAATGGCTGAACTCAGTAAAAAGCTAGGTAACCATGTTTGGTTAAAGCGTGAAGACCAACAGCCCGTGTATTCATTTAAGTTACGCGGTGCGTATAACAAATTAAATAAATTACCTAAAGGCTCAGTGGTTATTACTGCTTCTGCGGGTAATCATGCTCAAGGGGTTGCATTAAGTGCATCTCACCTTGGGCATCAAGCAACTATTGTAATGCCAGTAACAACGCCTGAAATAAAAGTCAGCGCAGTGCGCGCACTTGGCGGTGAAGTTGTGCTACATGGGCATCATTTTGATGCCGCAAAAGCACATGCGCTTGAGCTTACAGAGCAGCGTAACGGTATATTTGTCCCGCCATTTGACGATCCGGATGTCATTGTTGGTCAAGGCACTGTAGCGCGCGAGTTAATGCAGCAATTAAACGAGCTTGATGCTGTGTTTATTCCTGTTGGCGGCGGCGGTTTACTTGCCGGTATGGCGGTTTACATTAAATCGTTGCGTCCAGATATAAAAGTAATTGGCGTAGAAGCCGACGAAAGTGCATGTTTACAAGCGGCACTTAAAGCAGGTAAACCGGTAGAGCTTGAGCGCGTTGGTAGTTTTGCCGATGGCGTAGCGGTTAAAATTATTGGCACTGAAACATTTCGCTTAGCGCAAAAGTTTTGTGATGAAGTTATAACCGTCACCAGCGACGAAATATGTGCAGCCATGCAGGATATTTTTGTATCTACCCGTGCAATAGCAGAGCCTTCAGGTGCACTTGCAACGGCAGGGCTTAAAAAGTGGAGCCAGCAGTCGGGTTTAAAAGGGTTACATTTAGCGGCTGTGCTTTCGGGTGCTAATTTAAACTTTGATCGCCTGCGTTATGTTGCAGAGCGCACTGCGCTGGGTGAAAAAAACGAAGCGTTATTAGCGGTTACTATTAAAGAAGAAAAAGGCAGCTTTAAACAGTTTTGTGCTTCTTTAGGTGGCCGTGCTATTACTGAGTTTAACTACCGTTATGCAGGACCTGGTGAAGCACAAATATTTGTAGGTATTGCCCTGCGCCAAGGCGAGCAAGAGCTTAATGAGCTAAAGCAAGACTTAACAAATAACGATTATCAATTTTGCGATCTGTCGGATAACGAACTCGCTAAATTACATGTGCGTTATATGGTTGGCGGAAAAGCACCAGAGCAATTACATGAACGTTTATTGCGTTTTGAATTTCCTGAGTATCCGGGTGCGCTTGCACGCTTTTTAGATACTTTAGGCAGCAATTGGAACATTACCTTATTTCATTATCGTAATCACGGTGGTTCGATGGGGAATGTACTGGCAGGTTTTGCTATTGAGCCGAGTCAGTATGAAATGTTTAACGAGCATTTGAATCGCTTAGGTTACAGTGTACAAGATGAAACACAAAATCCGTGTTTTACCCAATTTTTAACATCAAAGCCGCAAGCAGAAAAAGCCGAAAAACTCGCCTCAGTATAACCCTTCTTTAAAGGCAGGCACCTAACTAGGGTGCTTGCTTTATTACACGTTTTACATATAGTTACAGGTAATCGTCATACTTTTTGAGGACACCTATTTGCTATTTAAAGGATTAATCATTGGATTGTGCTTTTTTTGTAGCCATATCGCGGCGCAAGAATCAGTCACATTACAGCTAAAATGGACACATCAGTTTCAGTTTGCTGGCTACTATATGGCTAAGCAAAAAGGCTTTTATAATGAAGCGGGCCTTGATGTAACTATTAAACAAGCTAATCCAATGAAACCTGATACCTTTGGTCCTGTGGCCAGTGGCGAAGCACAATTTGGTGTAGGGCATTCCGGTATTTTACAGCAACGCATTAATGGACAACCTCTTGTTGCTATGGCTGCCTTATTGCAATTTTCACCTTACTGCTGGATGGTTAAAGACACGTCTGATATTTTTCATCCACGTGACTTTGTTAATAAACGCATCACTGCGGTGAGCAAAAATGACGGCACCGAGCTACTTATTATGCTTAAACGCAGTGGCGTTGATGTAGATAAACTCAAAGTTTACAATGGCGAAAATTTTAATCAGGCTTGGATTGAAAACAAGCTAGATGCTATGCAAGTTTATGTTACTACAGAGCCTTATTATATGACTCAACAAGGCGTAGCTCATCGGCTTGTTTGCCCACAGCGTTATGGTATGGACGTATATAGCGACATTTTATTTACCAGCGAAAACATGCTTAAGCAAAATCCACAAACGGTCGAAAAATTCTACCAAGCGAGCCTAAAAGGTTGGCGCTATGCAATGATGAATATGGACGAAGCCATTGCAGTCACTCAGCAAAACTATGCACCGAGTAAGAGCTTTCATCAGCTCGCCTTTGAGGCTGAAGTACTAAAAAGTTATATAACCCCACCCACTACCAGTTTAGGGCATATGTCGATAGCAAAGTGGCGTTTAATTGCTGACTTATATGGCATACAGCAAAACGAATTTGACGAAGTGAAATCTCACTTTATTTATAAATACCAAGAGCCTGAAAAGATGCAATTATCATGGATGCTTATAGCAGCTATTTTGGTGAGTATTATTTCAATACCTTTGTATTTACGGCTGATTTTTAGCCAAAAATAACTGCTTAGGAAATTCACGAAACTGATATAATTAATTGTCTTTTTTATTTTTTAAGCTGTTATGACTTTAGCTGAGCAATTTTTTGCACTTGATTCACTTTTAATGCGCCATCGTCAGTATTGGCAGTGCACCGCATTTGATTTTGACACTATTCCTTGGCCAGAGCTGCAAGGCATACTTAACGAACTAACTGATGATCAGGTAACCGTTCTTGATAATGATCAAAATCAGCTATACCAATTTTTTAGCCAACACATAAACCAACTTGATGAACTTGCTAAGCTATGTGATTTACCTAGCTCTGCACACTCTCGATCTGATTATCCGTTTTGGATAAGTAACGGCATTAAAGGTCGTAAGTTTGATCAGTTACAAGATTTTGTATCTGCACTACCTAATACTAAGCAACCAGTTTTAGAGTGGTGTGCGGGTAAAGGACACTTAGGGCGAATGCTTGCTTTTAATGGCGCAAGTGATGTGCATAGTATTGAACTGCAACAAAGCTTATGCGAGCAAGGACAAAAAAGTGCACAGCAACAAGGCTTGGCAATGCACTTTAGCCAAGCTGATGTATTAAAAGAGGATATCACTCAATTTTTTAATGCTGATATGCATGCCGTAGCGCTACACGCATGTGGTGGTTTGCACCAAGCATTTATGCGTCAAGCAAGTTTAGCGAAAGTACAGCAAATTAGCTTTTCACCTTGTTGCTATCATTTATTTACGGCTAATGAGTACCGTGTAATGAGTGAGGTTGCAAATAAAAGTGAGCTTAACCTAACGCATCGCGATTTAAAGCTCGCATTACAAGAAACCGTAACAGCGCCTTCTCGTCTGGAAAAAGTACGTAAAACAGAGCTAGAATGGCGACTTGGTTTTGATGCACTTAGAAAATCGATTACTGGAGAGCAATATTATGTAAGCGTACCTTCGGTTAACAAAGCTATATTCTCAGATTCGTTTAAATCATTTTGTGCATGGGCTGCAGATAAAAAGGCAATAAACCTACCTCAAGATACTGATTATAATAAATATTTAGATATTGGTGTTGCTCGAAAAAAAATAACTGACCGAGTTGAACTGGTTCGACATGTGTTCAGAAGGGCAATTGAAGTTTGGCTTGTGCTCGATCGTGCTTTATATTTGCAACAGCAAGGCTATCAAGTAAGCGTTAAAACGTTTTGTGAAAAGCAGTTAACGCCTCGTAATATTTTGATTCTTGCTAATATCCATTAAATTTCCGTCCTCGACTTAATAAGAGATGCAATGAGAAAGTTAAAAAATTTATTCGATAACAATAAACGTTGGGCTGCACGTACAAGCGAAGCTGATCCTGAGTTTTTTAAAATTTTATCTATGCAACAAAATCCAGAGTATTTATGGATTGGTTGTTCAGACTCTCGTGTACCTGCTAATCAAATAGTTGATTTATTACCAGGCGAATTATTTGTGCATCGTAACGTTGCTAACGTGGTTGTACACACTGACCATAACTGTTTGTCGGTTATGCAGTACGCTGTAGAGGTTTTAAAAGTAAAACATATTATGGTAGTAGGTCACTATGGCTGTGGTGGCGTACAAGCCGTTTTAAACAATGCAAAATTTGGCTTTATTGATAATTGGCTACGCCATGTAGGGGATGTAAAAGAAAAGCATCTTGAACAACTTGATGCAATGCCAGAAAGCGAACGTTTAAGCCGCCTTATTGAGCTAAATGTAATTGAGCAAGTACGTAATGTATGCCGTACTAACATTGTGCAAGATGCGTGGGAGCGCGGCCAAGAGCTAAGCGTTCATGGTTGGGTTTATGGTTTAGAAAACGGCCATCTTCATGATTTAGAATCTGTAGTAACGTGCGCGAGTGAAGAAACGCAAAGCTACAAAAAAGCAGTGCAGCACGTACTTAATAAAGTGGGCGAAAATAAATAAATTTATGACTAAAACGGCGATATTAATAGGTGCTACAGGTTTGGTCGGTAATGAGTTGCTACATAAGCTACTTAAGAGCGATCGTTATACCAAAGTGGTTACGTTAAGTCGTCGGGCTTTGCCTATTACACACGCAAAGCTAGTTAATCACGTTATTGATTTTGAAAAATTAACTCAATACGTTGAGCTTTTTAAAGGTGACGTATTGTTTTCGTGTTTGGGCACAACCCGTAAACGGGCGGGCTCTACACAAGCTCAGCGTAAAGTAGATTTTGATTATCAGTTTATAGCGGCGCAGTTAGCGGCATGTAATGGTGTTACGCATTACTGCTTAGTGTCATCAAGCGGGGCGAACACGCACAGTAATAGTGCTTATTTGAAAATGAAGGGTGAGCTTGAGCAACATATTAAAGCACTCCCTTTTGATAAAATAGGTATTTTACAACCATCTTTATTATTAGGTGATCGTGAGCAATTTAGAGTGGCAGAAAAGATAGGCAGTATTATTTTTCATGTTATTACACGACTTCCGTTTTTAAAGCGTTACAAACCAATAACTGGCGAGCAAGTTGCGCAAAAAATGCTGAGTGTGAGTTTAGAGCAACAGACTAAGTTATTTTATTATGTGCTAGATGAGCTATTTGAATAAACTTAGTAAAACGCAAAAGGCAGCCTAAGCTGCCTTTTTTGTACACTAAATTAATTATTCAGCGTCAGTTTTAGTGCTAAGTTGTTGCTCAAGCAATGCAACTTTAGCTTCAAGTTCGGTTAGTTTTTCGCGAGTACGAATAAGTACTTGGCTTTGCACATCAAATTCTTCACGGCTCACAAAATCCATCTCAGCAAGCTTGTTTTGTAAAACTTGCTTTGTTTTACCTTCGAGTGTCTCTGCTAGGTTTTTTACACCTTGTGGCATATTGCTAGTAATTTGCTTAGCAATTTCTTCAAGTTTTGCTGGGTTGATCATATTTGTCCCTTCGATGCGGCCTAAAATAATAATAACTAATATTACCTTATACCCACGGTATTTAACACATGATCATCTTTACCTTAATTAATTAAGGCAATTGCTATGCTCGCAGTAATGGTTACGTTAAAATTGCGCGTCTTTTAAATTTCTTTGGTCGTTATGAAACTCAATCCTAAACAAGATGAAGCCGTAAAATATATTAGTGGTCCATGCTTAGTACTCGCAGGCGCAGGCTCTGGTAAAACCCGTGTTATTACGAATAAAATCGCTTATTTAGTGAAAAAATGTGAGTACAAAGCGCGAAATATAGCCGCTGTTACTTTTACCAATAAAGCAGCCAAAGAAATGCGTGAACGAGTACTGCAAACACTTGGTAAACAAGACGCCAAAGGTTTGTGGGTATCGACGTTTCATACACTCGGTTTAGAAATAATAAAAAAAGAGTTAAGCACATTAGGGTTTAAACCCGGCTTTTCGTTATTTGATGATCAAGATACCAATCAGCTTCTTAGTGAACTCACCGAAGATGAGCTAAAAAAAGACAAGGACTTACTCAAACTACTTAAAATGGAAATTGGTAGTTGGAAAAACGAATTAGTACTGCCAGAGCAAGCAATACGCGAAGCGCGTGATGCGCAAAAGGCATTGTTTGCACAGCTGTATGCTCGCTACCAAAATCAGCTACGTGCTTATAACGCACTGGATTTTGATGATTTAATTATGATCCCTACTTTGTTACTTACTAATAACGCCACATCTCGTGAGCGCTGGCAGCAACGCTTTAAATACTTGCTGGTGGATGAGTATCAAGATACCAATACAAGCCAATATCAACTTGTTAAATTGCTAGTAGGCGAGCGTGCCCGTTTTACTGTTGTAGGTGATGACGATCAATCAATTTACTCATGGCGTGGTGCTCGCCCGCAAAACTTAGTGTTATTAGGTAAAGACTACCCAGGGCTTAGACTTATAAAACTTGAGCAAAACTATCGAAGTGCAGGGCGAATACTAAAAGCGGCTAACATTTTAATTGCGAATAACCCACATGACATAGAGAAAAAGTTATTTAGTGAACTAGGTTATGGTGAGCCGATTAAAGTAATAGGGTGCCGCGATGAAGAGCATGAATCTGAGCGTGTGGTTGCTGAAATAATTTCACATAAGTTTATGAAGCGTACCAGCTATAAAGATTACGCGATTTTATATCGTGGTAATCATCAAGCACGTGGCTTTGAAAAATCTTTAATGAGTAACCGTATCCCTTATAAAATTAGTGGCGGTATGTCGTTTTTCGCTCGCTCAGAAATTAAAGATATTATGGCGTATTTACGTTTGCTAGTTAATCAAGATGATGACAATGCATTTTTACGTATCGTAAATACACCGCGACGCGAAATAGGCACGGTTACACTTGAAAAGCTTGGTACGCTTGCTAACGAAAAACACGCGAGCTTATTTGCTACCTGTTTTGATAACGATTTAGGCTACAGACTAAAAGGGCGTGGTTTTAATGCGCTTGCTGGGTTTGCACGCTGGGTTGTTGAGCTATCAGATAACGCAGTACGCGGTGATACGCTCGAAGCTGTTAAAGACTTAGTGCGTAATATTAATTACGAGGCATATTTGTACGAGTCGTCACCGAGTGCTAAAGCGGCTGAAATGCGTATGAAAAACGTATCTGAGTTGTATCGTTGGATAACAGATATGTTGACCGGTGATGCCGACAACGAACCAATGACATTAGCCGAGGTTGTTAGCAAGCTAACCCTTCGCGATATGCTTGAGCGTAACGAAGAAGAAGATGAAACCGATGCAGTGCACTTATCAACACTGCATGCATCTAAGGGCTTAGAGTACCCATACGTATTTATGGTAGGTATGGAGGAGGGCTTACTTCCGCATCAGGTAAGTATTGATGAAGATAACGTAGATGAAGAACGCCGCTTAGCTTATGTTGGTATTACTCGTGCGCAGCAGGAGTTAACACTTACTTATGCAAAAATACGTCGTCAATTTGGTGAAACCTCACAAACTGAGTTAAGCCGATTTGTACAAGAGTTACCGCAGGACGATCTCGCGTTCGAAAACAAAAAGGCGCCAAATACGCAAGCAGAGCGAATGGAAAAAGGCCAAGCAAGAGTCGCTAACCTTCGCGCCATGTTTAAAAAGCCTGAGTAATACCTCAGGCTAATTTTATAAAGACTGGGTTGCTTGTATTTCAGGTAACTCAGAACACACTAGAGCGTGTTGTTTTCCCACAAAAAATGCCAAACCGTGCTTGTCTAGTAAAGCTCTAAAATTAAGTATTGATGGGCCTTTAGCAATGACTTTCATTGCTTTGAGCTTCGTAATTGCAAGCACGCCCTGTAGCTGAAAATCGTAACTTTCTTGTTGTAAAACACGTTTACTAAAGGTCGAGCTAAGTAGCAGATAGTCAAAATTAATATCGGTTAGTAAATTAAGTTCGCATCGATCTTTAGCGAAATTGTTTAAACCAATTGAATAACCAAGTTGTGATAGCTTTTTGAGGTTTTCTATTTGTGTTGCGCTTGCGTGACGAATTTCTTGTTCATCAAATAGCAAACAGAGCTGGCTATGTCCTTGTTGTTTATTTAGCGTATCTGTAAATAAAACAAATTCGTGCTCCTCGAGTAGTAAACCAGAGCAAGGAACCAGCGCCATAGTTACATTTGCGGTAATTGCTTGTGCATAAGCGCGTTGTAATAACTGTAACTCTATCTCGAGGTGCTGTTCTTTATCTGATGCAAACTTTTTCAAAATATCAAAGCTAGTAAAGCCAAGTATTGGGTGTTCACCAAATGCTTCAAATAAAGATTCAGACTGATGTTGTTCATCAAGAGTAATTATTTCTGAGCTTCTAAAACTCATAGGCAATATATCAAGGTGATGCTGTGCTTTTAGTGCCTGCGCAGGTATTGATTGCGTTAATAGCGGATGAAATAGCTCGTAGCGATTTTTTCCGGAGTTTTTAGCGTGATACATTGCAGCATCGGCATCACGAATAATTTCATCCGTATGCGTATAGCTTTTCTTTGAGTAGGTTATTCCTATACTTGCACCACTTTGAAGTGATTCGCCTTTAAGGAAAAAAGGCTTTTTCATTAAATCGATAATACGATTAGCGACATCTTCTGCTTGTTGAGGCTCAGTTAAGTGCGTTAATAAAATAACAAACTCATCGCCACCTAAGCGTGCTAGTAAATCGTGTTCGCGGATACATTGGGCGAATAACTCACTAACATTAATTAAAAACTGATCGCCAGCATGGTGGCCCAACTGGTCATTAATATCTTTAAATTTATCTAAATCGATAAATAAAACGGCAAAGTGATGCTCAGGAAAACGTTGATAATGTTGTAGCGTTTTTTCAAGCTGAGTTAAAAATAGGCTACGATTAGGTAAGCTAGTAAGTGAATCATGATGTGCATCATGATAAAGCTGTTGCTCTATTTTTTTACGCTCATCAATTTGCATTTGTAAGTGAAGATTAGTTTGGCGCAATTCTTTGGTTTTTTCGTTTACTCTAAATTCGAGTTCTTGGTGGCTTTTTGCAATCGCTTGATTGGCTAGCTTTGTTTGCAAAACAGCTGCAATTTGATGTGATACAAAGGTAATTAATTCACAATCATCTTGGCTGAAAATATGTTTATTATCGTAAGCTTGGCAAACAATAAGGCCGATAACACCTTGAGCAGTTTTAAGTGGAGCGCCTAGCCAACTGGTGGCCATTTGCTCTTTTTGTACAGGCTTGGCTCTTTGTACTACACCGCTTTCTATTAATTCTTTTGCCCTACATGGGTGTATTAGTTGTGTTTCTTCAGTGCTTATTACCAATTCACTATAACCTTTAGCAAAGCGTCTTGGTTTTGTATTTTCTTTAAATTCATCAACACAATAAGGAAAGCTTATCCAGCCAGACTCTTTATCATAAAGTGCAATATATAAGTTTTCTGCATAGGTAATTGTTTTTATTATTTGATGTATCTTAAAATAAGCGTCATCAAGGTTTTTAGCTTGCGTTGCTATTTCAGATATTTTGAACAGAATTTGTTGACGTTGAAGTGCGCGTTTACGTTGCTCTATTTCAAGGTTCAATGCATCGTTACTTTGAGTGAGTGCTCGGGTGCGAATTTTTACTTCCGATTCAAGGAGCTCTCGTTTTTTTACACGCTCTATCGCAGTTGCTAAATAAAGCGACATAAACTCGAGTAATTGTATTTGTTGTGAACTATAACCTTGTTTTGTATCGTAACTTTGCGCTGCTAATACACCAATAATATTATGTTCTTGGTAAACAGGTACACCTACCCAATGCTCTGCTGGTGTGCCTAATGCTTTAAATAAGCCTTCGGCTGCAGCGTCTTGCATTTGCTTCTTCGTAAAGCATGTTGTTTTACCTTGCTTAAACACATAACCAGTTGCTCCTTCATCAAAGCTATTTGATTGATTAAGGGCAACAGCAATACCGTCTTTTTCATCTGAAAAGTAAGAAAGTTCTAGTGATTGGCTGTATTGATTTAGCAGCACCACATAAAAACTTTTACTAGGTACGTACTTTTGTAAAATGTCATGGATGGCAGGGTATAGCAGGGTTAGCTCGGCCACAGTACTTGCCTGCTCTGATAATTGGATCAGGGCATTTTGTAAGTGATGTGATTGTCTGTATTTTTCGAGAAGCGCTTTAAGGCGTTTATTTTGATACGCCAATTTACTCGATACTGATAGTTTATCTTCCAATGATCTAACCGGCTATTTTTATTGTATAGTTATTAGCCTTATACTTTCACTTTTAGTGCTTATCGTCAAGTTGATATTCCTACTAAAGCAGTAGCTAGACACACTATTTTAGGCATTAAAAAAGGCTTACAGAAGTAAACCTTTTTTGTATATTTCAATCGAGCTTATTTAGATGTCATAAAGTCGATAGCAGCGCTAATCTCATCATCAGAACAATCCATACACGTGCCTTTTGGAGGCATAGCATTAAAGCCATTTAGTGCATGCTCAAGTAAAGTGTCTTTACCTTTAGCAATACGTGGAGCCCAATCGTCAGCCGATTTAGGCGCGCCTAGTGCACCAGTGCCGTGACATGCAAAACATGCACCTTGATATACTTGCTCACCAGAACGAGGACCTGTAGGCGCCGCTGCAACTGCAGCTTTATCGCCTTCAAGGTATACAGCACCAACCGGCGCGAGACGTGCTTTAATTGCATCTTCAGTCATAGAGTTATCATATGGCTGTGCGTATGCAGTGGTTGCTAGCAATAATAATGCTGCAGCTGTTAATTTTTTCATTTTGCCTTGCTCACTTCGATTTGAACGTGATCAATCACGATTAAAGATGACGGAAATTAAACCGATTATAACTCTCTGAGCCAATTTATAAAATGCTAAGAGCCGTTTTTATTAATAAAACTGACTACTTTTTGCGTTAACGCAATAAAATTTAATTATTTACTGTTTTTTGTTAAGCAATTTAATAAGCGCAATCAGTCATTCAATTAACTTTTTAGATCCTAAGATCAAAATCAATTTATTGATAATACGCTACTAACTAGTTTTGCGATCCCTGCGTCGGCTTCAAGAATCGATTCTGCCAACATGTAAGCAGGGGTGGTAACTAACTTATTTGGTTCATCGATAACTACACCGTCAACCGCACAATCTATATGTTTAGCGCCTAATGTGCTTAGCGCTTGTGCTGTCTCTACATCATTACCAATAGTAAGTGCGGCGTTATCGTAAATAAATGGGATCAATGTGGGTGCGATACACATATAACCTGCAGGCTTATTCGCTTTTGCAAATGATTTACAAGCATTAAGGACGTCCTGATTGATATTTGCTTTTGCGCCTTTAATTGCAAAATCGCATAAGTTTTTTGCAGCACCGAAACCGCCAGGTACAATTAATGCGTCAAACTGAGTCACGTCTAGTTTAATCAGTGATTTAATGTCACCTCGTGCAATGCGAGCAGCTTCTGTTAATACATTGCGTTTATCAGGCATTACTTCACCTGTTAAATGGTTAATGGTATGAAGTTGTTCAATATCTGGTGCAAAACACTGATACGTTGCGCCATTTTTGGCTATATGTAATAAAGTTAAAATTGCTTCATTAATTTCACTACCATCGTACACACCAGACCCTGCTAATATTACTGCTACGTTTTTCATGCTTTTGTGCCCCTAAAGTCTTTTTTATAAGTCGATCGGATGGAGTTTAACATGCTCAAAATTTCTCGCGAAAATAAATTTTTAGTACAAAAATCATTCGCAGTGCAAGTCGTTTTGCGGTTTATGCCATTTGCGATCACTTTGCCTTTAAAAAAATTATAAAGGATCGCTATGATCTTCGATCCATTGTGCTAGAATACTCCTCCGGTTATTTAAATGGACGCGAATAATCAAAGTGAATAACAACAGAAGCAGTCGTTAGAAAACCTTTTTCCACATTGGTTTAAAATAATAAAAAAAGAACCTCGTATTATCTTTTTTAAATTAAAACATACAGTTAAAGTATTTTCTAGGCATTTTTTAATGCTTTGGAAGAATAGCTCGTGGCTGTTATCTACACACTTATCCACAGCTTGCTCTAGTTTTAATAACACGATAAACAGTAATTCACAGTCGTTTTATTTACTACCTTATGGCATGCTTATAATTACCTTAATTTTTTGCATTTAGGATCCAAATTCACCATGGCTCAGATCCCCGAAAACCCACTTATTTTAGTTGATGGCTCGTCATATTTATTTCGTGCTTATCATTCTCCGCCGCATTTAACTAATTCTAAAGGTGAGGCTACGGGCGCTATTTACGGCGTGATCAACATGCTTAAAAGCTTGATCAGACAATATGATCCCTCACATATGGTGGTTATATTTGATGCTAAAGGCAAAACGTTCCGTAACGATATGTATAGCGAATATAAGGCAAATCGCCCGCCGATGCCGGATGACTTACGTACGCAAATAGCACCAATACATAGCATTATCAAAGCGATGGGTTTTCCGCTAATTAGTATCGAAGGCGTTGAAGCTGATGATGTTATTGGCACATTTGCACGCATTGCAACTGAGCAAAAACGGCATGTCCTTGTCTCCACTGGCGATAAAGATATGGCGCAACTTGTAAATGAACACGTTACATTAATAAACACGATGACCGACAGTATTTCAGACCCTGTTACCGTAGTTGAAAAGTTTGGTGTAGGCCCCGAACTTATTATCGATTACTTGGCACTAATGGGCGATAAGGTCGATAATATCCCAGGTGTTGAAGGCTGTGGTCCAAAAACGGCCGTTAAGTGGTTAGAGAAATATGGCTCGTTGCAAGGTGTAATGGATCACGCAAGTGAGATTAAGGGTAAAATAGGTGAAAAGTTAGCTGCAGCTCTCGATCATCTGCCTTTAAGCTACGAGCTTGCAACAATTAAGTGCGATGTTGAAGTTGAATCAGATCTTGATACGTTCAAACTACAAGAGCCAAATAAAGACGAATTAATTGCACTATATGGTGAGTGCGAATTTCGTCGTTGGTTAGCTGAGTTACTAGATAACCCCAAAGATGCAGAAACACATTTAGCTGTACCTACCGAAGCCACTGAATTACCAAAAGTAGAAGACGCTCATTACGAAACTATTTTAACGCAAGCGCAATTTGATACGTTAATAGAGCAATTAAATAGTGCCGAGTTATTTGCATTTGATACAGAAACTACCAGCCTTGATTACATGAAAGCGCAATTAGTGGGTATGAGTTTTGCCGTAAAAGCGGGTGAAGCTGTGTATTTACCTCTAGCGCATGACTACCCAGGTGCGCCTGAGCAACTAAGTCTGGAATTTGTAATGCAAAAGCTAGGTCCAATTTTGGCCGATGAAAACAAAGCTAAAGTAGGGCAAAACCTTAAATACGACAAAAGTGTATTAGCGAATGCAGGTTTTGCGCTAAACGGTATTAAGTTTGACACCATGCTTGAGTCATACGTATTTAATAGTGTGGGTACACGCCACGATATGGACTCGCTAGCACTTAAATATCTAGGTCATAAAAATATTAGCTTTGAAGATATTGCTGGCAAAGGTAAAAAGCAACTTACCTTCAACCAAATTGAACTTGAAAAAGCTGCGCCTTACGCTGCAGAAGATGCCGATATTACTTTGCGCCTACATGAAGTGCTTTGGCCAAAAATAGCGGCTGATGAAAAGCTAAAATCTGTATTCGAAGATATAGAAATGCCACTTGTTAGTGTGATTTCTGATATTGAACGAACCGGCGTTGCAATAGATAGTAATATGCTTGCAGCACACAGTATGCGTTTAGGCGAGCGTTTAATTGAGCTTGAAAAAGAAGCATTTGAAATAGCAGGGGAACCATTTAATTTAAGCTCTCCTAAGCAACTACAAGTACTGTTGTTTGAAAAGCTTGGCCTGCCTATTATCAAAAAAACACCTAAAGGTGCACCTTCTACCGCAGAAGAAGTATTGCAAGAGCTTGCTCATGATTATCCACTACCTAAAGTAATCATAGAGCATCGTGGTTTATCAAAGCTTAAATCAACTTACACTGATAAATTACCATTAATGGTGAATGAGAAAACCCAGCGTGTACATACGTCATATCATCAGGCAATTACAGCAACGGGGCGCTTGAGTTCAACCGATCCTAATTTACAAAATATTCCTATTCGTTCAGAAGAAGGGCGTCGAATTCGTGAAGCGTTTATAGCTGCTGATGGTTATAAAATTGTCGCTGCCGATTACAGCCAAATTGAGCTGCGTATTATGGCGCATCTTTCACAAGACAAAGGTTTATTAAATGCATTTGCTAACGGCTTAGATGTACACAGTGCAACTGCCGCTGAAGTATTTGGTGTAGAGCTTGATGATGTAACTACCGATATGCGCCGCAAGGCAAAAGCAGTAAATTTTGGCTTAATTTACGGTATGTCGGCATTTGGTTTAGCACGTCAACTAGATGTGCCGCGCCACGAAGCGCAGCATTACATAGATAAGTATTTTGAGCGTTTTCCAGGTGTATTAGAGTACATGGAAACAACACGCGAAAAAGCGGCTGAAAATGGCTATGTTGAAACAATATTTGGTCGCCGCCTACATTTGCCAGAAATAAACGCACGTAATGGCGCGCGCAGAAAAGGAGCCGAACGTGCTGCTATAAACGCACCAATGCAAGGTACTGCTGCTGATATTATTAAAAAGGCAATGCTGAGCGTTAACCGCTGGGTACACGAACAAGCGCCAAATACGATTAAGTTACTTATGCAAGTACACGATGAATTGGTATTTGAAATTAAAACAGACTGCGCACCAGAATACACAAAACATATTTGTGAGCTGATGTCGCAAGCTGCAGCGCTTGATGTGCCGCTTATTGTTGAAGCCGATGAAGGTGACAACTGGGAACAAGCCCATTAATGCAATTTGAGCATTTTAATTAAAGCGCCTTTTGGCGCTTTTTTTATGTTTAATAAAAATGAGAATAACAGCTATTTAATTAGCTATATGCAAGCTTTAGTTAAAATAAGGTTAATTTAAGCAACTATTTGTATTAAATAGTTATATGTTCGTCAATTCGAGCTGTTTTACAGGAATATGATTGTATTTTAATGCGTGCTTTTGTTAAAGTCCCGCCTGTCCTATCCTGTAGGACATCCTGTTGATGATGCATCTGAAAGGGTGCAACAAATTGATAGCTTCTCCCCAGTTTGCTATACCGGCCTACCAACTTGTTTGGTGGGCCGTTTTTTGTTTTACGCCTAAAAATCCTATCTAATTAATTCTTTTTTGCGCTATACCAATTGTATTGTGCATTCGTCACTTCGAGGTGGTTTGGGTACATCGCAGGTGATACCATCGAAGTGCTATCATTTTTATTCTTTTCATTTTATTACTAAGGAGTGCGTTATGTTTAAAGCATTAGCTATTGCAGGTTTTTCTTTATCAAGTTTAGTTATTTCTAATGTTGCTCAGGCTAATTGGCAGCTAGTGAATGATAAAAGCCAACTAAGCTTTGTTTCAATTAAAAAAGATTCGATTGCTGAAGCTCACCATTTTACTAACCTTGAAGGTATGCTTTCTGATAAAGGTGAGTTTAGCGTTAATGTTGATTTAACATCAGCCGAAACTCTAATCCCTATTCGTAATGAGCGTTTAGCTACATTTTTATTCGAAGCGGCTAAATTCCCCAATGCTGTTTTAACTGCAAATTTAACTAAAGAGCTAAGTAATATCAAAAAACCTGGTCAATATGTATTGAAGGGTATTAAAGCTGAGCTTGATTTTCATGGTAATAAAAAACCATTGGCAATTGATGTACTCGTTAACAGCACGCAAAGTGGTGATTTAACGGTATCATCATTAACACCTATTATTATTAATAGTGATGATTTTGGTGTAACCGAAGGCGTTAAAAAGCTGCAAGAGTTAGCGGGCTTGCCTTCAATTGCCACAGCTGTGCCTGTTACATTTGCAATAACACTTAAAAAACAGTGATTTCTTTAAGTGAGCTTAGCAAGCGATTAAGCGAGCCAAGCAAACCTTTTGATAGTTGGCAGCCTAACCATTGTGGGGAGCTGCCAATTGTTATTAATAATGAAGGGAAATGGTTTTACGATGGCAGCGAAATAACACGCCCAGCCATGGTGAAGCTGTTTGCTTCTGTATTGTGTAAAGAAGATGAGCAATTTTATTTAAAAACCCCTGTCGAAAAAATAACAATAACGGTTGAAGATGCGCCGTTTATTATTGTTGATTGGCGTTTTGAAAATACAGCGCAAGGGCAAGTGTTGTGTTGTATTGATAATTTAGCTAGGCAGTGGCTAGTGAGCGCTCAGCAGCCTTTGTATATAAAAGACTACAAAGGTTCAAAGGTGCCTTATTTAAAGCTACCGTATGGTTGTAGTGCGCGAGTTTCACGCAGTGTATTTTATCAGTGGGCTGAAAAAGCCGAGTCTGATAAGCTCGGCTATTTTATTAAATCTGCAGGAAAGCAGTTTTATTTATCGTAACGCCAGCGTTTAAGCCTCTGGGTTTGTTTCGTCTGTGATTGTTTCATCGGTAGGTGGTACAGCAATAACAGGGCCTAAAAACCATTCATCTAGCTTTTTAGCTACTTCTGGTAAACCGGTGCCTTTTAATGATGAAAACGCATGAACTGTAATATCCCCATCAAGCGTGCTTAATTCACGGCGAACTTGCAGTACTTGTGATTTACGAGGGCCTTGCTTTAGTTTGTCGGCTTTAGTTAATAGTGCCAATACTGGAATCTCACTACCAATTGCCCAGTTAATTAAATCACGGTCTAAATCTTTTAATGGATGACGAATATCCATTAAAATAACAATACCTTTTAAGCTTTGACGCTTTTGCAGATATTCACCTAACGACTTTTGCCATTTCTTTTTCATTTCGATTGGTACTTTAGCAAAGCCATAGCCTGGTAAATCGATAAGGCGCATATCGTCAACATCCGCTAAATCGAATGTATTGATTAGCTGAGTACGTCCAGGTGTCTTACTTGTACGTGCTAGCTTCTGATCGGTTAATGCATTTAATGCACTCGACTTACCTGCATTGGAGCGACCGGCAAACGCAACTTCAATTCCCGTATCAGCAGGTAATTTAGTAATGTCGGGAGCGCTTGTTACGAAAGACGCAGTATTATATTTGATACGAGATTTGAGCACAGGCTCTCCTAAAACTTAAAAAAATAACATTGAGTAAACCAAATTCACTCAGGGCGCGTATTTTATACTATAAAGGATGTATTAAAAAGCGTATTTAACCACCTAAAAACAGCACCTATGGTACATTTAAAACATGTTAAAGCTTAATCTAAGTCAAAACCCTGTAAATTATAAGCTTAATATGTGTAGAAAACGTGCCAGAGAATTTATTATCGTGTAGAATATATGTATTACAACATCACGATTGTAGATGATACAGGGTCGGAAACAGAGAATTCACCATGAAAAAAATAGCACTATCTTTAACAATATTGCTTGGTGCGTTGTCAGCAAGCAACGCAACAGCATTTGATGGCGATGTAAACGCAGGTAAAGAAAAATCAGCAACGTGTGCGGCTTGTCACGGCCCAGACGGTAATGCGCCGGTTAATATTTACCCAAAAATTGCAGGTCAACATCCAGATTATATCCTTAAGCAACTTCAGGATTTAAAATTAGGTATGACGTCAGGCGGCAAAGAAGGGCGTATGGATCCAGTAATGAGCGCTATGGCTATGCCACTTAGCGAGCAAGACATGAAAGATCTAGCTGCTTATTTTTCTTCAATGAACATGACTGAAGGTGCTACACCTAAAGATGTTGTTGAAGTTGGCGAAATGCTCTTTAAAGCAGGCGATGCGGAGCGTGGGATTCCTTCATGTGCAGCATGTCATGGTCCACGTGGTAACGGTTCATCACTTGCTAAGTTTCCAAAAATTTCTTTTCAGCATCCTGGATATATCAAGTCTCAACTTGAAAAATTCCGTGATGGAACTCGTCACAATGACTTAAATGGCATGATGGGCGATATAGCGAAGAAATTAACAGATAAAGATATTGAAGTACTTTCTCAGTACTTAGGTGGTTTACACTAAAGTCGTATTTATTTAGCAATTAATAATAAATACACTACAATGTTTTACAAAAAGCAGCCTTGGCTGCTTTTTTTGTGCGTAAAATTAACGATATCACCCGTTAAAATGTAAGACATTGACCATGCGAGAGTGTGAGAAAAATCTTCTTTTTATTTTTTATTTGTCATTAACCTATTGTATTTTATTGTTTATTTGAGTTTAGAATGTAATAAGTATAATAAAAGTTATATAAGCCAGTTGTAACAAAATCATTAACGAGTAAATTAACCACTGTCGCAAAAGAACAATAACAAAACGGAAACAGCTATAAGGAAAGTGGCGCGGCATGATTACATAGCACAAGATTGGTGCTACTAAAGGAAATAATAAAAAAGTGTCAGGATGACCGAAAATAATAAAAAACTCATGGAAGTTTAATAATAAAAACAAAATGGAATGTAACAAGGAACGTAAAAATAATAACAATACGGACTGATAATAATAAAAATAATAAAGACTAAAAAAAGTCGAAGGGAGAAGTGTCCAGATAATGGCGCTCAGATTAGCAGGCGGTAGAGATGTTTTCTCTACCGCCTTTTTATTTGTCCTGTTACAATACCCACCGTTTAAAATTAGCGATTAATTAGCTAAGGCGCTTTTAAATGAGAAACCCAACCTCTATAGCGCAAACTGAATTCTTCTGGCTAGGCCAGCACTGCGATGCCCATTAATTTGCGCTTCGCTCAAAACCTCTTAAGTGAGATGATCAAGATATGAGTAGAACTAAAAAGTCACGCAAAAGCCCAGCAAACGGACCTGTTCGTTTAAGCCAAGATAAGCTTAAAGAAATGCGCGCATTAAAAGAGCAGCGAGTTAAAAAAACCAAAGGCGCAAAGCCCGGTTCTCGTAATGCGCCAGATTTACTGGATAGCGAAAGCCAAAATAGTAATCACGCGCCTAAAGATAAGCGTGTAGGCAGTAAAAAGCCTGTGCCGTTAATCGCAACCGCGCCAGAGCCTAAAGTTGAAATGAAACGCAACTTAAAGCCAACTATTGAGCTGAAAAAAGTAATCGAGCCTGAATTTACACCTGAACAAGAGCTAGAAGCACTTGAGAATGATGAACGTTTACTTAAATTAGTAGAGCGTCATGAAAAAGGTGAAATGCTAACAGGTAAAGATGCTAAGTACTTTAATAGTCGCATTGCTCGTCATCAGGCGTTATGTGAAATTCTTGGTATTGAAGATGAGGACGAAGACGAGTTTGAAGATGACCTTGAAAGCCAAGGCAATTCTGATTTCGATCAATACTTATCTGATGATTTAGCCAACGAATGGTTAGATGAAGACGACAAATAGTAAGGATAAATAATGAGTACCTCGGTAATTTTAGCCTTACTTTTAGGCGCTGCTATCATAGCTGGTTTGGCATTTTATGCGGGTCAGTTGCTGTATAAGTTAAATGCGCAAAAAAAGTTAATTGCTAAAACGCAGGCTGAACAAAAGCAAAAGCTTGAAAAGTCGCGTTTAAAGCGAAACGCAAAACTAGCCGATAGTATTCATTTAATCGCACGTGCAATGAATGAAGAGCAGTGTGAGTTTTCTGAAGGCTGTTTACGTATTTGGGTACTTATGTCTCAGTATGCCTTTGAAAGCGAGCGTGATTTAACGACACAATATCCTGGCATTTATAAAATGTACCAGGTAGTTAAAGAAATGCCGACACACGATGCACGTAAAAAATACGCTAAAAAAGAGATTTTTAAGCTAGATAAGGCCCGCTGGCAAGCTGAAGAAACACTCAAAGATGAAGTTAAAGCCGATTGCGCTAAAATTATCATTGAGTTTAAAGCGGCTCCTGGCAGCGATAAAGTGGTTTTTAACTAGTTTTTCGAGTACTCAGAAAAAGCAGACCTTGGTCTGCTTTTTTTATACCGGACAGTTTTTAGTTAAATCACTCGTGAAAAGCGTGTCGCATTTATTTGTTTTTGTAAATGAGCGTCAAAGCACATGCAAATAATACGAATGAATAAGTTGCCGCGTGGTGTTACGCTAATTTTATTATCATTTATAGTGACTAGTTCATCTTTTATAAGTGGCGTAAGCGCAATTAGCGCATCCTCAAAGTAGTCATTAAATATAAGCGCATGCTTTTTACTAAAGTCTTGTATATCTAATTCAAACTGGCAAATGAGCTGCTTAATTGCATCAGCACGAATTACATCATCATGCGTTAAGTGCATACCTTTATTAAGGGCACAGCCGATTTGTGTTTCGATGCTGTGGTAATAATGTTTTAATTCTTTTTGATTTTGTAAAATGGCAGTGCCAATTTGTGAAATTGATGACACGCCTAAGCCTAATAAATCACAATTTCCATGGGTTGTATAACCTTGAAAATTACGATGTAACTTGCCTTCATTTTGCGCAATAGCTAGTTCGTTATCGGTTTTTGCAAAGTGGTCCATACCAATAAATTGATAGCCTGCTTGCGTCATCTGCTCCAGCGTGTTTTTAAACATAGTGAGTTTATTATGTGCACTGGGTAAATCTGCATCTTTAATCTTACGCTGTGCAGCAAAGCGCTCTGGTAAATGCGCGTAGTTAAACACTGATACTCTGTCAGGGCTTAACTCAATAAGTTGCTCTATAGTTTTCTTAAAGCTCTCCGGTGTTTGCAGAGGAAGCCCGTAAATCATATCTGCATTAATAGATTGAAATCCCAGCTCGCGAGCTTGTGTAATTAATTGCTTAACCGTATCTGCATTTTGCGGGCGATTAACAGCAAGTTGCACGTCGTCGTTAAAGTCTTGAATCCCAAACGAGACACGATTAAAGCCAAGCATCCTTAAATCAACAAGCATGTTATCGGCAAGCGAACGTGGATCTATTTCAATACCGCGTTCAGTAGTTCGCGTAAAATTAAAGTGCTGCTCTAAAAGCTTTATTAAACGGGTCATTTGTTTTGCGGTTAAAAAAGTGGGTGTACCGCCACCTAAATGTAATTGCTCAACCGTGTAGCTTTTAAATAAATGCGCTTGAGCAGTAATTTCTTTTGCTAAAAAGTCGAGATACGTATCTGCTTTAGATTGATGGCGGGTAATTATTTTATTACAGCCACAGTAGTAGCAAAGCTGACTACAAAATGGAATATGAATATATAAAGAAAGTGAACGACTCGTTGACGATTCTATCGCGTTTAGTAAGTTTTGTTGCTGATAACCGTCACGCAGTGATAGAGCCGTGGGGTATGAGGTATAACGCGGGCCAGACACATTATATTTGTTTATTAGGGTTTGATCCCACTGTGGAAGTTTAATCATCACGCGCACCTAAGTATTTATTTAGGGGGATTATAAAAAAGTACGCAGGGAGGCGGTTTGATCTATAACAAAAAAGGTGCCGAAGCACCTTTTTTAATAAAATATCAATTAATACGGTCTAATTAATACGTAACGGTATGTGCATCTTTGAGATATTGAAATAACTCTTTATAACCTTTACCTGGCTTTTCAGCTTTCGCTTCTTTTGCCGCATTACGAACCAATTGACGCATTTGCTGACGATCAAGAGACGGGAACTGCTCAATAGTCTCATTGATAAGATCATCACCTTGTTCAATTAAGTCTGAACGTAGTTGCTCAATTTTTTTGACCAATACTTCAGCTTGGTTATTTTTATTAAGCATTACATCGATAATCGCTCTAATAGCGTCAATGTTTTCTACAGTACGCAACGTTTTAGCAATGTAGTTTAAGTGACGGCGATACGCATCGCTTTTATTACTTATTTTATCAGCAACAACCATTGCCGCTTTTAAATCGTCATTTAATGGCAGGCGTTCGCGCTGTTTTTTACCCATTTTGGCAATTTCAGTACCTAACTGATGAAACTCTTGCGCTTCGCGCTTAAGCTCCGTTCTTGATACGTATTCAATTTCTTCTTCAATTTCAGCAGGCTTGCCTTTTTTCTTTGCCATGGGATGCTCTTAAATAAAAATAACTTTTGCCATTATACATGAATATGATACTTAGGAATATTAGCTGATGTGATGCATTGAGTGTGTTAGCATTTAAATATAAGAAATGCGTGCATTATGCCTCTAAGGCTCAGGACTTAATTTATGAAAAGCCAACAAAACGATCCAATTTATTCTCAAATATCGCAAGTTAAAGATGCGGTAGCAGAAGTACTCGAACATGCTAAAAAATTAGGCGCTACTGCTGCCGAAGCGGCCATGTCTAGTACATCTGGTTTATCGGTTAGTACTCGAATGGGTGAAGTAGAAACCATTGAGTTTAACCAAGATGGCGGCTTAGGCATTAGCGTATATGTTGGTAATAATAAAGGCTCGGCGTCAACCGCTGATTTAAATCCAAAAACGTTGCGTATGGTAGTAGAAAAAGCGATTGATATAGCTAAGTTTACATCTGATGACCCATTTAACGGCGTTGCTGATAAAGAATTGCTAGAATTTAATCCTAAAGATTTAGATTTATACCACCCTTGGGATGTAAGTCCTGAGGAAGGCATTGAGCTTTGTCATGCTGCTGAGCAAGCTGCACTAAATGCTGATGAGCGTATTGTTAACTCTGATGGTGCGAGCTTTTCATCGCATCAAGGGCTACGTGTTTATGGTAATAGCCATGGTTTGATAACCGGTTTTCCACGTACTCGTCATAGCATTAGCACTATGGTGATAGGTCAAGATGGCGAACAGATGCAACGCGACTCTGCTTATACGGTTGCGCGCGATCAAGCGGGTTTAAATGACGCAGCGGCAGTTGGGCTTGAAGCGGCAGCTGAAACGCTCGCTAAATTAAATAGTCAAAAGTTAGGCACAATGAAAGTGCCTGTTATTTTTAGAGCTGATATTGCAAACTCATTGTTTGGTCACTTAGTGTCGGCAATTGGTGGTGGCGCGCTTTATCGTAAATCGAGTTTTTTACTTGATAGTTTGGGCACTCAGGTATTTAGTAATTGTGTAAATATAGCTGAGCGCCCGCATATTTTAAAAGGGTTGGCGTCGTCACCGTTTGATAGCGAAGGCGTTAAAACCATTGACAGAGAAATTATTCAAGGCGGCGAGTTACAAACTTATTTATTAGCAAGCTATGCCGCGCGTAAAATGAATATGACGCCAACAGGGCATGCGGGCGGTATACATAACTGGCTTGTTGAACAAACTCATAACGATTTAACTGCACTATTAAAAACCATGGGCACAGGCTTATTAGTAACCGAGCTAATGGGGCAGGGCGTAAACACAGTAACAGGTGATTACTCTCGTGGTGCTGCTGGTTTTTGGGTTGAAAATGGTGAAATACAATATCCAGTAAGTGAAATTACCATTGCTGGTAATTTAAAAGATATGTTTAAAGGTATATCTGCTATTGGTGGTGACATAGAGCGCCGTGGTGGTATTCAAACTGGCTCAATATTAATAGAGCAAATGCAAATAGCCGGCGCGTAGTATTAATAGGCAGTGTATACTTGGGTCCAGAGTATTATCTCTGGGTCTAAGTGAGCTTTTACGAGGTGTAAAATGGCTAAAGATAGATATGCACCAAAACCGCTAACCGATATTATGGCGGGGTTAAATAATCGTTTATCTGCTTATGCAGGCAAAAGCCAAGCACTTGATACACAGCAAACCTTATTAAAAGATTTTTTAGGTCCTAAGTTGGGTGATAAATGCCGAGTAAGTAATTACCGAGACGGTACGCTAATGATCGAGGCGGTATCTGCACCTATCGCGCTTAGGCTTAACTATCTAAAAATGGATATGCTTTCACATTTTAGAGCCGCCGGGATGGCAGAGCTTGGGCAAATAAAAATCACGGCAAATCCTCAGGCGACTCAGCGATTAAGTACTGCGAATAAGTCGGGCAGTCCTGCAGTTACCAACTCTCGTAAAATGAGTGAGCAAACAGCTGATTACTTAAACGCCATAGCATCTTCGGCCCCTCCTTCTTTAAAAGAAAAACTTGAGCGTTTAGCGCTTCATGGAAAAAATAAAAGCGAGCCTTAACTACCCACCATCTTGTTATTGGTGGGGTCAATTTGGCAGCTCACCGCATTCAAAATACTTTGTTACATATTCCATTTTATTGTTGCCCTAATGAGGTTTATGATACTGGCTGGTAATGTATATTGATTGAAGTCCCTGATACCCATTCCATTAAGTAAAAGCGTGTAGGCAGTGCTATTTTTACTCCTGCTATATTCAAGAATTTAATGGAGTTGGTATTAAATTCTAACTAACAAACGGAATCATTATGAATAAAGTAACAATGGCTGCTGCAAGTATTGCACTTGCACTTGGCTTGGTAGGTTGTGGTGAAAAACAACAAGAAACTAAAGTAACCGACACTCCAGTAGTGACAGCACCTGCTGAAAAACCACTAGAGCTTGGTATTGAATTAGCTAATATGGATAGTTCAGTACGCGCACAAGACGATTTTTACTACCATGTAAATGGCGAGTGGTTAGCTAAAACTGAAATACCAGGTGATAAATCTAACTACGGTTCTTTTTCGCAGTTATATGATGAGTCGCAAAAAGCGATGAAAATAGCCCTTGAAAGTGCAGCCGCAAACAAAGCCGCTAAAAAAGGCAGTGATGAGTACAAAATTGGTGCATTTTATAAAAGCTATATGAATAAAGATGCGCGTAATGAGCTAGGTATTACGCCATTACAACCGTCATTAGATACAATTGATAGCGTTAAATCTAAAGCTGATTTAGTGGGTTTAATGGCTAAAATTCAAAAACAAGGTGGTACTTTACCGTTTGGTTGGTTTGTAAATAACGATGCTAAAAATTCAAGCGAGTATGCATTGTATTTATCTCAGTCGGGTCTTGGTTTACCAGATCGTGATTATTACTCAAACGATGACGAAAAATCCACTAAAATTCGCGCTTCTTACGAGCAATACATCACTGATATTTTAGCTAAGTCAGGCGTTAAGAATGCAGCAGAAGCTGCTAAGAGCGTACTTGCATTTGAAAAAACACTAGCTGATGCACAGTGGAGCCGCGTGCAAAGCCGTGACGCAACTAAATCTTATAACAAGATGACAGTAGCAGACGCAAGCAAGTTGATGGGCGACCTTGATTTAGCTGCATTCTTTAAAGATGCAGGTGTGAGTGCAAGTGACATTATTGTACGTCAACCAAGCTACTTAGAAGCACTAGCTACTATTTACAAAGACACTGATTTAGCGACGTGGAAAAACTACTTAAAATTTCATTTTGTAAGTGGTTATGCAGAGCTACTTAGTGAAGATTTAGTTAACCTTAACTTTGACTTTTACAGCACAACACTTCGTGGCGTAGAAGAACAAGCACCTCTTTGGAAGCAAGCGGTTGATGCATCTAACAGTGTACTTGGTGAAATTTTAGGTAAGGTATACGTTAAAGATAACTTCCCGCCAGAAGCTAAAGCACGCATGGAAGAGTTAGTTGATAACGTAATTAAAGGTTATGGCGTTGCTATCGAAAATCTTGAGTGGATGAGCCCTGAAACAAAGCTTGCAGCGAAAGAAAAACTAGACAAATTTACGCCTAAAATTGGTTACCCAGATACGTGGAAAGATTACTCTGAGCTAGAGATTAACTCAGACGAGCTAGTAGGCAATTACATTCGTTATAGCGAATGGGCATACGCAGACATGATTGCTAAATTGGGTAAACCAGTTGATCGCTCTGAGTGGCACATGACTCCGCAAACAGTAAATGCGTATTACAACCCAGTAAACAATGAAATTGTATTCCCTGCTGCTATTTTACAACCGCCATTCTTTAATTTAGAAGCGGATGATGCTGTAAACTACGGCGCAATTGGCGCAGTAATTGGGCATGAGCTTGGTCATGGTTTTGACGACCAAGGTGCTAAATATGACGGTGACGGTAACTTACGTAACTGGTGGAGTGAGACTGACCTTAAGCAATTTGAAGAGCGTACAGCGGCTTTAGTTGCACAGTATAACGAATATAAACCATTTGAAGATGCAAGTGTTAATGGCGAGCTAACGCTTGGCGAAAACATTGGTGACTTAGGTGGCTTAACGGTTGCGCATAAAGCGTATATGCTATCTTTAGGTGATAAAAAAGCACCTGTGGTTGATGGTTACACAGGCGATCAACGTTTCTTTATGGGTTGGTCACAAATTTGGCGTCGTAACTATCGCGATGAAGAGTTACGTAATCGTTTATTAACAGACCCTCATTCACCAAGTCACTACCGTGTAATCGGTATCCTGTCGAATATGCCTGAGTTTTACGAAGCGTTTGACGTAAAAGAAGGTGATAAAATGTATATCAAACCAGAAGACCGCGTAAAAATCTGGTAATTACATTGTATGTAAATAATAAAAACCAGTAAGTTTTTAGCTTACTGGTTTTTTTGTATCTTGAATTTGTTCATCGACTAAGCATGCGTGCATCCATTCTTCGTTACTCAGTATGTTTTTATAAAGCGCGAGTTGGTTTTGTACGCGCTCTAAATTGTGCTCTGCATGAGCCACTTTAAAGTACACATCGTTATTTAAGTAATCAGTTAAAAAGCGCACACTTAACATGAGCGGCATTATTTTAGCGCCTAGCAGCAGGCTTTCTTGTTCTTGTTTACTCATGCTACTTTTTAATGGCGTTACATAGCCTTTAACAATGGCTGAAAATATATCTTTTCGAATAACAACGTTGCGTAAGTTTGTTGAATCCTCGGCTTCGGGGGAGCAGAAAGTGCGTACCATGTCACCAAAATCATAAAGCCGAAATCCCGCCATGCAGGTATCTAAATCAATCACTGCTTTTGCTTTGTGAGTTGCACTACAAAACAGCATATTATTTATTTTTGTATCGTTATGACACACTCTTAGTGGTATCTGCTTAGCTATACTACTAAGCTCAGTAATTAAATGCTGCTGCGATAAGCAATATTCTATTTCGTCAGCGCAGTGCTTTACTCTATTTACAGAGTTATTTGTGATTGCGGTATTTAATTGCTCAAAGCGCATCGCTAAGTTATGAAAATCAGGAATTACAGTATGTAGTTGTTGTGCATCAAAGTCTTGCAAGGCATGCGTAAATACACCAAAAGCGTAAGCCGCTTGCTCGCTCTGTTGCGTGTTTTTAACAACGTCTTCGCTGTAGCTGTCACTAATGTAATTAAGTACACGATAGTGTTCGTTATCTATTTCTATTAAGTATTCATTGTTCTGCGTAGCTATATGCTTAACTGTTTCAAGGGGGTAGTTGCTTTGTAGTTGTTTGGTATTTAAATGCTGCTCAATTAGTTTTGCATTACTTACTAACTGAGCAGGGTATTTAAATACCTCAGTATTAAGTTTTTGCACAATAAACTGTTTATCAATACATCTAAGTAGCCATGTACTATTTATATGGCCGCTACCAATCACACTAACTTGAGTTAACTCAGGATTTAATGCTAATTGTTCGCTTAGCTTATTTTGTATTGAGATGTTCATTGCGCTCACTTGTACCTAGTTTGTTATGCGTATCGGGCTACTATTTTCTGGATAATTTCAGCATTAGCTTCAGGGAAATCATAATTTTCTAATTCACTAATTGCTACCCATTCACTAGGTTGTCCTTCAGCGCCATGTGCTTCACCGCTAAAGTTACTCACTACGTGTACATCTAATTTAACGCACTTATCGCCGTAGTCATGTTCAATCACCATAAGTTGACTAGAGCTGTGAATTGTTAATCCAACTTCTTCAATAAGCTCGCGTTTAAGTGCAACAAAAACACTTTCACCTGCTTCTACTTTGCCACCAGGAAATTCCCATAAACCGCCTTGATGTTGTTCATCTGCGCGTTTACAAATGAATATAGCGTTATTCTTCTTAATAACACCAACAGCTACATGTACAATTTCTATAGTCATTACTTTAAAACTCCATAAAAAAAGCGACGCTAGCGCCGCTTTTTAATAAGCTAATAACAATATTGGGCTATTTTAATTTACCGCAACATTGTTTGAATTTTTGGCCTGATTTACAAGGACAAGGGTCATTACGACCTACTTTTGGTTCTGTACGAGCCATTACAGTCGCTGTTTCTGGTGCTGGCGCTTCGCCACCTACTTGCTCAGCTTCTTCATGTTGGTATTCGCGAGGAGCATTTTCACTTTTACGGTGTTGCTCTTCTACTTTTTCAACATCTTCTTCTGCGCGTACTTGTACTTTACTTAGGATGCTTACAACATCTACTTTCAAGTTTTCAAGCATTTCAGAAAACAACTCAAACGATTCACGCTTGTACTCTTGCTTAGGATTCTTTTGCGCGTAACCACGTAAATGAATACCTTGGCGTAAGTGATCCATTGCAGCAAGGTGATCTTTCCAATGCTGATCAAGGCTTTGTAGCATAATCGCTTTTTCGAATTGACGTAAAACAGAATCGCCAACTTGCTCTTCTTTTTGCTTGTATGACTGCTCAACCGCTTCTTCGATACGCTCACGAAGTTTTTCTTCGTATAGCTTATTGTCATCAGCTAACCACTGAGTGATTGGTAGTTCAATTAAGAAGTCTTGTTTTAAACGCTCTTCAAGTCCAGGAATATCCCACATTTCAGCAAGGCTTTGCGGTGCAATGTACTGGTCAATAACACTAGCAAGAACATCACCACGGATTGCAGTAATAGTTTCTGAAATATCGCCTTCTTCAAGTAGCTCGTTGCGTTGAGAGTAAACAACACGACGTTGATCGTTTGCTACATCATCGTACTCAAGCAATTGCTTACGAACATCAAAGTTACGTGCTTCTACTTTACGCTGTGCATTTTCAATCGCACGGTTTACCCATGGATGTTCAATTGCTTCACCGCGTTGCATACCTAGTTTACGCATCATGTTAGTCATGCGTTCACCAGCGAAGATACGCATTAATGCATCGTCCATCGATAAGTAAAAACGGCTAGAACCAGCGTCACCTTGACGACCAGAACGACCACGTAATTGGTTATCTATACGACGAGATTCATGGCGTTCAGTGCCAATGATATGTAAACCGCCGGCATCAATTACTGCATCGTGGCGAATTTTCCAAGCCGCTTTAATTTCAGCTATTTGTTCATCAGTTGGGTTTTCAAGTTTTTCAACTTCACTGTTCCAGTTACCACCTAGCACGATATCGGTACCACGACCGGCCATGTTAGTTGCAATTGTTACAGTACCTGGTAGGCCAGCGTCTGAAACGATATCAGCTTCTTGCGCATGAAACTTAGCATTAAGTACGTTGTGCTTAATTTTTTCTTTGCGTAAAAACTGCGATAAATACTC
Organism: Pseudoalteromonas sp. TAE79; assembly: GCF_000498015.1. NCBI lineage: Bacteria > Pseudomonadati > Pseudomonadota > Gammaproteobacteria > Alteromonadales > Pseudoalteromonadaceae > Pseudoalteromonas > Pseudoalteromonas sp. TAE79. The sequence goes on along the minus strand of NZ_AUTL01000176.1, from coordinate 35,075 downwards.
AGAGCTTTCAATTGAAATAGTACCTACAAGTACCGGTTGTCCGCGGTCTTGACAGTCTTTAATATCAATTAAAATAGCTTCGTATTTTTCTTCTTGCGTTAGGTAAACTAAGTCGGCGCGATCATCACGAACCATCGGCTTGTTAGTTGGCATAACAACCGTATCTAGGCCGTAGATAGATTGAAACTCAAAAGCTTCAGTATCGGCAGTACCTGTCATACCAGCTAACGTTTCGTATAAACGGAAGTAGTTTTGGAACGTAATAGACGCTAATGTTTGGTTTTCGTTTTGAATTTTCACACCTTCTTTAGCCTCAACAGCTTGGTGTAAACCTTCTGACCAACGACGACCTTCCATTGAACGACCCGTGTGCTCATCGATAATGATTACTTCGTTTTCTTTTACAACGTAATCGACATCTTTTTGGTATAGTTTATGAGCACGAAGGGCGGCATAAACATGGCTTAGTAGCGTAATACTGGCTGCTGAATAAAGCGAATCGCCTTCTTCAATTAAGCCGCGCTCAGTAAGTAGCTCTTCTACTTTAATTTGACCACGTTCTGTTAAATGAACTTGCTTAGATTTTTCATCGATAGTGTAATCGCCGTCACCTTCAATGCCTTCTTCGTCTTCTTTTTCTTGAAGCTCAAGTAAAGGGACGATGGTGTTTATTTCAGTGTATAGCTCAGAGCTATCCTCAGCTGGGCCTGAAATAATAAGCGGGGTACGTGCTTCATCAATTAAGATTGAATCCACTTCATCGACTACAGCATAAAATAATGGACGTTGAACTCGTTCATCAATGCTAAAAGCCATGTTGTCACGAAGGTAGTCAAAACCAAATTCGTTATTAGTACCGTATGTAATGTCGGCAGTATAAGCGAGCTTCTTTTGCTGCGGCATCATACCTGGTACATTACAGCCTACTGTAAGGCCTAAAAATTCAAATAACGCACGGTTGGTTTCAGCATCACGTTTAGCAAGGTAGTCATTCACGGTAATTACGTGAACACCTTTGCCTGTTAAGCCGTTTAGATAAGCTGGTAGAGTAGCTGTAAGTGTTTTACCTTCACCGGTACGCATTTCTGCAATGCGACCTTGATGTAAAACCATACCACCTAATAACTGCACGTCGAAATGACGCATGCCATTTACACGCTTTGACGCTTCACGTACCACAGCAAAAGCCTCTGGTAGAATGTCGTCAAGGCTTTGTCCGTTATCGTAACGTTCTCTAAACTCAGCTGTTTTAGCTCTTAAATCTTCATCAGAAAGCGCTTCAAGTTGCGTTTCTAGCGCATTGATTAGCGCGACCGTCTTTCTTAGGTTTTTAATAGTGCGGTCATTGCGACTACCAAAAAGCTTGGTAAATAAATTAGATATCATGATAAAACCGTTACAATGTATTCTTTGTCAGCCGAGTATCGGCTAACCCATTTTTAACAATTGGTAATTAATATGTGCTTTTAAGTAACACTTAGAACATATTAATTAGCAATTTTGTATTAAACCGTTCAAAAAGCACTGTTTATTACGTGCGCTACTATACCAGACTCTGCCAAACAACAAACTATCTCAATAAAAAGATCGGTGTATAAAATCGAAAAATTTGATCTGGTTCGTAAAAATCACTTTGTATTACTCAATTACAGTAAAAATAGCAGCGAACTGTAAAGATATGGTGCTAAATAAATTAAAAACAAGGGTTATAGCTGCGCTTAAGTTTGACGCTTAAACACAGCTATTAAATGAGTGTTTTATAATTTAAATTGGTTAACCGTTTTGTTAAGTGCTGCAGCTAAATCACTTAAGTCACGAGCTTCGTCAGCGAGGGTGTGCGCATGGTCAGCTGTACTGTTCACTAAGTTATTAATTGCCGAAAGGCTCGTATTAATATCTTCAGCTACGACTGTTTGCTCCTCAGTTGACGTGGCTATTTGATGACTTTGGTCTTGTACTTTAGTGACCGACTGCGCAATATTGTGAAGTGAGCTAAGTACTTCTTTAGTTTGCAGTACTGAGCCCTCGGTTTGATCTTGTCCTTGTTGCATCATCACTGAGGCCTGTTGAGCTATTTGCTGCAAGCGCGAAATCATATTACGAATATCGTCAGTTGATTCTTGTGTGCGACTTGCTAGTGAGCGTACTTCATCAGCAACAACGGCAAAGCCTCGACCGTGTTCACCGGCACGAGCTGCCTCTATAGCCGCATTAAGTGCAAGTAAGTTGGTTTGATCGGCTATTGAATTAATTACGTCGACTAGCGCACCAATATTATTACTTTCTTGCTCAAGGCCTGCTACCACTTTAGATGCTTCGCCAATATGTAGCGCAAGTTCAGTCATTACTTTTTGCGCCTGTGTAGAACGGCTTGCACCTTCTACTGTAATTGCCTGAACTTCTTCAGCTGCGTTATTTGTGTGTTGTGCGTTACGTGATATTTCAAGCACAGTAGTCGCCATTTCAGTTACCGCTGCGCTCACGCTATCAACTTGCTGCTTCTCTTGCTGAATTTCAGAATTTGTTTTCTCAGAAACACTTCTTAACTGGGCCGCTGCATTACTTAGTTGTTCTGCTTGCGCTGCGGTATCAAGCATCATGGCGTGCAACTTATCAATAAAAGTGTTCATATGATTGGCCAGCTGTCCCACTTCATCTTGACTATTAATATCAATTTTTTGAGTAAGATCGCCTTCGCCCGATGCTATATCACGCATAATGTGCGTAAGCGTTGTAATGGGTTTTGAAATCATGTGGGTAGCCCATAAAATCATGGCTAATATAATGATTAAGATAATAATTACCGCCGTTGTTGTAGCGGTTACTGCAGCATTTACGGGCTCATCAATCATAGTAGTTGGGATAAGTAGACCTACATACCAATCTATATAAGGCTGCTCTAACTGCAGACGATGGTAAACCACATAAAACTGCTCTCCTTTAAAGGTAACCATTTGGCTGCCTTCAAGGTTATTTCGCATTTGTGTGTTTAACTCTTTAAAGCCTGCGGTATCTGTGAATTGTTGTTCAAGCGCATCGAGTCCTTCTTTACCGTTTGCACCTTCATCTGTAATTGAAAGCTTGTGCCCAGTGGCTTTTGAAAAGTGCACTACTTTTTGATTTCCATCGAGTAAAAAACCATAACCTTGGCCGTTAAAGCGAATATTTTCGACCATGTCGTTAATTTTGTTTAATTGTAAATCAACACCGCCCATACCAATGAGTTTACGCTGTGCGTTATAAACAGGTTGTTGTACAACTGCGGATGCTACGCCTGTGGTTAAATCAACAGAGATTGGACCTACATAAAGCTTATTAACTTGCATGGCTTCTTGCCACCAACCACGCTTGTAGGCGTAATAAGGCTGGCCGTTGTAGTGACTTGTACGTTCATTTTCTTTAAAGTATTCACCGGTGGTTGCTGAGGCAAAAAAGGCCGATAAAATGTTTTCGTCGTTTGAGCTTAAACGCACAAAGTCTTGGTTTACTTCGTTGTAACCAGGTGCGCTTTCGAGTGCTTGATCGCGAGTATCCCAATTTTCAAAAAAATTAATTAAATGTGGGTTATTAACAAAGGTTGATACCATTTTACCGTACATTGCAAAATAGCTTTGCATTGAAAGTTGCTCGGTCTGTAGATAACTTTGTGCTTCGTTTTCTATGTTTTCTCTAGAGAGATTGGCAATGTGTTTAACAAAAAATGTTGAGGCAATAATTAGTAAAACGGTAATTGTTCCACCAATCAATAATAATATTTTCTTCCGTAATGATAAATTATTTAGCATGAGTGCACGTATTTTTATTATTTATGAAATTATATCTAATCATATATTACTGAAAATCTCTATAAAGTTAGATAAAAATCACTAATTATGCGTTTAAAATGAAGGGCTATGCAAAAATGAAAACTAAAGCTAATAAATTAGTAGTATTAGGTGCAGGTTGGTTAGGACATGCTTTATGCCTAAGTGCACAAAAAGCTAATTGGCAAGTACAAGGTACACATAGAACGGATGTACATGAGTTCAACTTTGAACGTCAATTTGCACTTGTAAATGGACAATTAGTGCATCAAGTTGATTTACAAAATGCTTATTGGGTATGTGCTATTCCACCACGTAGCAGGCACAGTGAAAGTAATTATCCTGAAACTCTCACCGCAGCGCTTAAGCTTTCAAAGGAGTTAAACGCAAAGGGCTTTTTATTGTGCTCATCAACCGGGGTATACGATCAAGAGCCTGGTGTATATAGTGAAAGTTGCGATATTTCATGCACAAACGAGCGCCAAATAAAGCTCTATGAGGCAGAAGAGCAAGTACTTGAGCAAGACGGAAAAGTGCTGCGTTTAGCTGGATTACTAGGGCCTAATAGAGAACCTGGGCGTTTTGTGGCAGGTAAAGAGCTCAATACATCAAGTGAGCAAGTGGTAAATATGGTGCACCAACAAGATGTAATTAATGCTATTTTTGCGGTGATAGAGCACTGGCAAGTAGGGCAAAATATTTATAATGTGGTTAATCCTGCGCACCCAACTAAAGCTGAATACTACGCAGTGAAGTGTGCAGAACATGGCGGCGAGTTACCACGCTTTACCAGTGATGATAAAGCTGAGCGCAAAGTTATTGGCTCAGCTATCGAAGCGCTAGGCTTTACTTACCAATATGGTATTTAATATGCTGAAGGTAGGGGACTGCTCTCTATAAAGTCGCATAGCTTACCTTCACTTAGTAATGTATTAGCAGCTTCGATATCGGGAGCAAAGTAGCGGTCTTTATCATAATAACTTACATGCTCGCGTAACAATGCTTTAGCGCTTTGCACTTTATCTGATGGTTCAAGCGGCTTTCTAAATTCTAGCCCTTGAACCGATGCTAACCATTCTATTGCCAAAACACCTTGGGTATTATTGGCCATTTCATCTAAGCGCCTTGCTGCAAAGGTTGCCATAGAAACATGATCTTCTTGATTTGCAGATGTAGGCAAGCTATCAACCGAAGCCGGATGCGCTAATGATTTGTTTTCTGATGCAAGCGCTGCTGCGGTAACTTGGGCAATCATAAATCCAGAATTTACCCCGCCGTTTTCAACTAAAAATGGCGGTAATTTGGATAGGTTTGAATCGATAAGTAATGCAATTCGCCTTTCTGCTAATGCGCCAATTTCTGCAATTGCGATTGCTAAGTTGTCAGCGGCCATTGCAACGGGCTCTGCATGAAAGTTTCCTCCCGATATAATGTCGCCTACATCGGCAAAAACTAGCGGATTATCGGTTACACCGTTTGACTCGCATAGTAACACTTCTGCAGCTTGGCGTATCTGAGTTAGGCAAGCACCTAGCACTTGAGGCTGGCAGCGAAGGCAGTATGGATCTTGTACTTTTTCACAATTGATGTGGGAGTTACTAATCTGAGAGTGCGTATCGAGTAGCTCTCTAAATACTTGAGCGGTGTCTATTTGTCCGCGCTGTCCGCGAATTTCATGAATACGTGCATCAAATGGCGCGCGACTGCCCATTGCGGCTTCTATACTTNGAGCCGATAACGCAGCTTTGTGCATATAGGTTCTCGCTTCTAAATAGGCCTTGTAGTGCAAACGCAGTCGACGCTTGTGTGCCATTTAATAATGCTAAGCCTTCTTTGGCTGCAAGGGTAAGGGGTTCAAGTCCCGCTATTTTTAACCCTTGTGCTGCGCTAATTATTTCTCCTTTATGTCGCATTTGACCTTCAGCTAATAAAGGTAGACACATATGCGCAAGAGGGGCTAAATCTCCCGATGCCCCCACGGAGCCTTTTTTAGGCACGCATGGATATACTTCGCTACTAAGCAGCTGCATAAAAAATTGGATAACTTGCAGGCGAATGCCCGAATAGCCACGTGAAAGCGAGTTTACTTTTAAGGTGATCATTAACCTTACTGTGCTGTCATCCATGTATTCGCCAATACCCGCAGCGTGTGAAAGCACAATGGAGCGCTGTAATAATTCAAGTTGGTCGTCGGCAATTTTAGTATTGGCTAATAATCCAAAGCCGGTGTTAATTCCATATACAGTGCGGTGTTCATTAATAACATTTTGAACGGTTTGCGCGCTGGCTGCTATTTGCGACTCGGCATGCTTTGCAAGGCTCAGCTTTACCGGTGAATTATTAATTTTTCTTAGTGTGTTTAAATCAAGTGATCCGGGTGTGAGAGTAAGTTCGAACATGATCATTCCTCGTTTAACATAGGTAGGTCTAAATTTTGTTCTTTAGCGCAGTTTTTTGCTATGCCGTATCCGGCATCAGCATGGCGCATTACACCTGTTGCAGGGTCGTTCCACAGTACGCGAGCAATACGCTCTTTAGCTTCATCAGTACCATCGGCAACAATAACTACACCAGAGTGCTGACTAAATCCCATTCCTACACCGCCACCATGATGAAGCGACACCCAAGTAGCGCCACTTGCGGTATTAAGCAGTGCGTTGAGTAATGGCCAATCTGATACTGCATCTGAGCCATCTTTCATGCTCTCTGTTTCGCGGTTAGGGCTGGCAACTGAGCCAGAGTCGAGGTGATCGCGACCAATAACGATAGGGGCTTTAAGTTCGCCATTTTTAACCATTTCATTAAAGGCCAGTGCAAGGCGTGCTCTATCTTTTAGGCCAACCCAGCAAATGCGTGCAGGTAAACCTTGGAATTGTATGCGTTCCCGCGCCATATCAAGCCAGTTATGTAAATGTGCATCATCAGGAATAAGCTCTTTTACTTTAGCGTCGGTTTTATATATATCTTCAGGGTCGCCTGATAATGCTACCCATCTAAATGGTCCAATCCCTTCACAAAATAAAGGGCGAATATATGCAGGCACAAATCCAGGAAAATCAAACGCGTTGGTAACACCTTCATCAAACGCCATTTGACGAATATTATTTCCGTAATCAGTAGTGGCGGCNACCCGCTTTTTGCAGCGCCAGCATGGCTCTAACTTGGACTGCCATTGATTGTTTAGCCGCTTTTACTACCGCTTTTGGATCTTGCTCACGCATTTTTGCTGCGTGCTCCATTGTCCAGTTTTGTGGTAAGTAACCATTTAATGGATCGTGAGCTGATGTTTGGTCTGTAACTACATCAGGTGTAATACCTGTTTTAACCAGTGTACTAAATACATCGGCAGCGTTACCAAGTAGGCCAACTGATAGGGCTTCACCTTTTATGCACGCGTCGGTTATTAATTGCAGTGCGTGTTCAAGGTTCGTTGCTTTTACATCAACGTAGCCTGTTTTTATACGAAAATCGATACGGCTTTCATCACATTCAACAACTAGCGCACTAAACCCTGCCATTGTAGCGGCAAGTGGTTGCGCACCGCCCATACCACCAAGGCCACCCGTTAATACCCACTTGCCTTTAGCACTGCCTGCAAAATGTTGCTTTGCCATAGCTACAAAGGTTTCGTAAGTTCCTTGTACTATGCCTTGCGAGCCAATATAGATCCAAGAACCCGCCGTCATTTGCCCGTACATCATCAAGCCTTTTTTATCGAGCTCGTTAAAGTGCTCCCAATTTGCCCAGTGTGGAACAAGATTTGAGTTAGCAATAAGCACGCGAGGAGCATTACTGTGGGTTTTAAATACACCAACGGGTTTTCCTGATTGTACAAGCAGGGTTTCGTCGCTTTCGAGCCTATCGAGGGTTTCTATAATTTTGTCATAACTTGGCCAATCACGAGCTGCTCGGCCAATACCACCATATACAACAAGTGCATGAGGATGCTCTGCAACTTCAGGGTCTAAGTTATTCATTAGCATGCGCTTAGCAGCTTCTGTTTGCCAGCTTTTAGTACTTATTTTATCTCCATGAGGTGCACGTATTACGCGACTTGTGTCGAGTCGGTTGTTCATGTTTTGCTCCTGTTGTATATACAAGGTGATTTGTTATAAAAAAAGCGCAGTAAGCGCTATTGTTTGTTATTTTTTAAATGTTAAGTGGCCACCTAAGCGATATTTACTGCCTGGTGATACAAGGCGCGCAAAGCTTACAATGCCTTTAACAGACCAGGTGCGTCGGATTACTTGTAAGCATGGCTCTTCATTATATAAGTTTAACCATTGGCACATTTCGCTGTTTGGCATAATGGCCTCTACTGTATGCCTTGCTTGGGTAAGTGGGGCAACACTAGATAGATATTCATGTGGTGTAAGCATGCTAAAGTCTTGTTGTAAGTAGCCAGTCGCAAGGGCAGGGTTTACAAAACGCTCTTCTAGCTGCAAAGGGCTGTCGTTTTCGTTATGAACGAGTACACTTCGATATACAACACTGTCAACCTCAACACCAAGTGCAATGGCAATAGGTGCGACTGCATTTATTGATTCGAGTATGAGTACGCTACAGGTGTAGTTGCCGTTACGCTCTTTTACTTCATCAGCAATATTTTTTATTTCAAGTAACGATGACTGCGATTTAAATGTAGCTACAAATGTACCTAACCCTTGGCTGCGGGTTAAAATGCCTGCCTCGGTTAATTCGCTTAGTGCTCTGCGGGCTGTCATCCTGCTTACACTAAATTGACTACTTAGTTCGTTTTCAGAGGGAACACGTTGGTTTTCTTGCCACGTACCGCTGCGTATTTTATCAACAATGAATTGTTTTATTTGCGCAAATTTAGGTGTCGTCATTAAATTTATGGTTACATTAAAAATAAACTATATAAATAAGATGACACAATTACCTTGTATATACAAGATGGGTTGTTAGACTATATTTTCATCACTCTGGGCGTAAAAAGGGCTAAAAAATGCAAAGCACAACACAAAATTATGAGTTAGAAGAAATCGACTTACTTTTAACTGATGCCAATATTGCCACTATGGATAGCAATATAAATGCCCCTTATGGCGCAATCGAAAATGCTGCTATAGCTATTAAAAATGGTAAAATTGCGTGGATTGGAGAGCAAGCAACGTTGCCCAGTTTTGATGTGTTTGCAACGCCGACATTGAGTATAAAAGGGCAGTGGTTAACGCCGGGCTTAATAGATTGTCATACACATTTAGTGTTTGCAGGTTCAAGATCGCAAGAGTTTGAGCAGCGCTTGCAGGGTGTAAGTTATGAGCAAATCGCAGCACAAGGCGGTGGCATAGCAAGTACGGTTAAGGCGACGAGAGCAGCCGATCGAGAGCAATTATTTGTTGATGCAAAAGATCGCTTAAATACGTTGTTAAAAGAAGGTGTAACCACCGTTGAAATAAAATCAGGCTATGGGCTAGATACTGAAAACGAGATAAAAATATTAGAAGTCGCTCGTTTATTGGGTGAGCATCATCCTATTGATATTAAAGCTACTTTTTTAGGGGCGCATGCTCTACCGGCTGAATACAAAGACCGTGCTGATGAATATATTGATTTGGTATGTACTGACATGCTTGATCAGGTAGTGGCTAATAATCTTGCTGATGCAGTCGATGTATTTTGTGAAAATGTAGGGTTTAGTTATTCGCAAACCAAACGTGTTTTCCAGGCGGCTAAAAAGCATAACCTCCCAGTAAAATGCCATGTTGAGCAGTTATCTAATCAACAGGGTGCTAAGCTGGTGGCGCAGTTCAATGGCCTTTCGGCAGATCATATTGAGCATCTCGATGAAGAGGGTGTAAAAGCCATGGCAAACGCTGGGACGGTAGCGGTGTTATTGCCCGGTGCATTTTATTTTTTAAGAGAAACTAAATTCCCACCTATTGAGTTACTTAATCAATATAAAGTACCTATAGCTATTGCGAGTGATTTTAATCCTGGCACTTCACCGCTGTGCTCAGTGCACTTGATGATGAACATGGCATGCACATTGTTTAGATTAACACCCGAGCAAGCATTGGCAGGTGTTACTCGCAATGCTGCTAAAGCACTAGGGTTAGACGACCGTGGTATTTTAAAGGTTGGTGCAAGAGCTGATATTGCGCATTGGCAAATAAGTCATCCATCACAATTAAGTTACCAATTTGGCGTAAATAAACTGTTAAATTTATGGATTTTGGGTAGAATTAACTAGTTTGTATTATTTTTGCCCACATATAATCTGGTTTAAACTTTTTTAGCGAATACGGATGCCGTTAATTTGAACATACTAACCGACAGTAACTTCCCAATATTTTTTAGTGGTGCACTATTGATGGCGATGATTGCCACTTTATTTGCCGTTAAAAATGCCAGTATTAAATTTAGCTATTTATGCACAGCAGCTGTTGGTTTGGCTATTTTGAGTACGGGCGCAGCTTGGCTTGCCATTTTACTTGCCTTTGGATTTTGTTTTCATTTATGGCAAGCCTTCGAGCGAAATAATTGGAGCATGATTATTACCAGCTCAATGGCTGGTCTTTTATTTGTTGTTCTATTTTCAGCTCATTTATTATTGGAAGTTCCGTTATTTTGGGTTGTGTTAGCAATATTATTATTAGCTATTGTTGGCTTTTTAAATGACGAAAGCGCTGAAATAGAAGTCGTGATAGAGCCAGAACCTACAGGTGATACATTTATAGAAGAGTCTCCGCTTTCGGTTTTTGCAGATAGAAAACAGTTACGCCAAGGTTACTATGCATGGTGCGACAATAAGCAAGTAAGTGCAGCGTTAATCGTTATTCGTCTTGAAGGATTTGAGCAAGTTAACCAGCATATTGGACGCGACTTTGGCGATATACTGTTAGCGCAATCGGCTAATCGAATAAAAGAGCTACTTTCAAGTGACGAAATAGTGACTTTAACTGGACAAGAAAAGCTAGCCCACTTAGGGGGTCTTAACTTTGCATTTATTTGTAGTTTCGCGAATCAAAAACACTTACATGAATTAGTTATTGACCAAATACTGGGTGCAACGCTTAAGCCATTTAATGTTGCTAACTGCACTGTAGAAGTAAAAGCGAGAGCGAGTTATGTTGATTGTAATGAGCAAGATAACAACTTTGATAATTTAATATCGTACGCATATCTGGCACTCGATAGCCACCCAGATCGCAAGGTTGTGCCTTATCATCAACAAATGATGATTGAATTGCGAGAGCAACAAGCGCGACTAAAGGAATTAGCAAATATTGATTTTTCGAGCGAGTTAGAGCTTTATTTTCAGCCTATTATTTGTAACGAAAACGGTCAAATTGAGTTTTTAGAATTACTACTGCGTTGGCAGCACCCTAAGCAAGGGATTTTATCCGCTAACAGGTTTATCGACGACATTAGAATTGCAGGGCTTGGTTATCCACTCGCTAAATTTGTAATAGAGAGAGCTGCTGAGCTTGCAATGGCGCTTAGAATAGAAGGTATTTCTATACCGCTTAGCATTAACGTATTTGGTCCTGAAATGCTTAACGAAGAGTTTATTGAATTTGTTGATGTTGTTTTAAGTGAGCATCACTTGGAAGCTGGCGATTTAATTGTTGAATGCCCTTTGCATATTTTTGCGGGACTAGATGATAAAGGCAGAGGCATGATCGCAAGGCTTAATAACATAGGCTTAAAAGTATGTGTTGATGGACTTGGTGATAACCCGGTACTGCTTTCTAAGTTACCAAGCTTAGCGGTAGAGTATATTAAGGTTTCACCTTCACTCACTGCTGACTTTAGTAATCAAAACAATATACGCAGTTTAGTTAGCGGAATGGTTGAAATGCATAACCAACAAAAAACAAAAGTGATTTTTGAAGGGGTAGAAACACTTGAGCAACTTAAGTTTGTAAAAAGCTTAAAAGGTTATGCTGCCCAAGGTTATTACTTTGGTCACCCGCTAAGTAGTATTGGTTTAATGAGCTGGCTAAAAGAGTGGCGATTAGTTCAACAGCGCTAAGTGTTTTCTTTGGCTTGTAGATAGCTATTCACAAGTGCACTGATCACTTGTCCTACATGGGCAGCACCGGCCTCAACTCCGTTAGGGTGCTGGCTAGGCGCTGCTTCACATAAATGTAAGTACTTAGAGTCGCGATGGTTTGCTGCTAAATACACAAAGTGCTCAGTGTCATTCACACTAAATCCGCAACATGTGTACGCACTCACCGGCATGTAAGTAATACTATCTAAATCAACTTCAATACCCAGTGGTAAATCGTTAAAATTACTTAATGCGTTTTCAATTGCCTGCGTGAGTGTAGTTTTTCGCTTAACTTGTATTGATTGATAGCTATCAAACGTAAAGTTAGCTTCACTCATTGCATCTATAATTGCTTGATTGTTTTTTATCTCATGTAAGCCAATAACGTGGTAATTACTTAGATGTTGCTCGTTATAAGCGTAGCGAAAGCCATTGCCGCTATGGCGACCTTCACATTCTCTAAAGTCGGCATGAGGGTCAAAGTTGATAGCATTAATAGGTGTATTTTTTGACTTACTCAGGGCACGGATAATTCCCAAGCAATTATTATGACCTCCGCCAATAACGATTGGCTCAAGCCCCGCTTTAAAAATAAGGCTCAATACCGACTCTACGCGTTCATCAAGCTGTTGGCATAAATCTCGTAATTGAGTTAACTGCTGGCCTTGCTGATTATTAAGCTGGTTGCTTTGCGCCATTAAATCATCAGTATTAACTTCACCCAATAAAAGCACTTTTTGAGTGGCAATAAATTGATTGTGAGGTTGGTTTAAAAAGCGTTTTAAAAAAGCTGGCCATGCTTCGTTTGCACCACCATTTCCTAAGTTTGCTTTTGGGCCGATATCTTCGCAAATACCCAGAAGTACATAGCGGATACCAAATTGAGCAGCGTCAACAAGTGCATGTTGCAGGTTTACTTGGGTGTCGAGCAAGGCCATTGATTGCCATGCTTTTTTCTCATTTGCGCGGGTAGAGCAAAGTGTTCTAACCGCGCTTTCATCATATACTTTTAAATGGGAGGTCACGTTATACTTCTACAACTTCCAACTCTAATTCTTCTGCAGATAAAACAATGCCTGTGCTATCAGCATAAATAAAGTCGTCATCAAAAAATGATACCCCAGCAAAGTTAACGCCTATAGCATCTTCACCAGCACCTTCGCTGTCGGCTGCGACAGGAATGGAAGCAATTGCTTGAATGCCTAAATCAAGTTCTTCAAGCTCATCAACGTGGCGTACTGCGCCGTAAACAACAATACCATTCCAGTTGTTTTCAAGTGCAAGTTCGGCCAATTCAATATCAATAAGTGCACGGCGAGTTGAGCCACCACCGTCAATAAGAAGCACTAAGTCTGTACCGTCTTGAGAAAGTAATTCGCGGATCAGTTCATTATTTTCAAAACATTTAACCGTTTTAATGCGGCCACCAAAGCTGTGTCGACCACCAAAGTTGATGAACATTGGCTCTAGCACGTCAACCACATCAGCAAAGTGGTCACATAAATCAGAAGTGCTGTAATCCATTATTTTATCCTCAAAAGGTACATTAATTTATACCTCAGTATACCCTCCTTATAAGCAATAACAACGACTTAATCGCAGTAAATTTAGACAAAACAAGCGCTAAATCATTAATCGCAATAATAGTGTCTTAAAAGCGTCACTCAATTGTTATTTACAACACATAAGCTAAATCGGTGTTCATATATTATGCAATGAGGGGGAAGTGATGGATAACAATAATATGTTTAAAAGGGCAGCTCTGCTAGATGAGCAATTATTTTTAACTCTGTTTAATTGCAACTCACCGAAGTGGTTTAAAACAATTGCGTTTGGCTTATCTAAAAGCGGTGATGGTGGGCTTTACATACTTGTGTGTTTAGCGGTGTGGTGGCTTAGTAATAATGAGCAGCAACAATTATTACCTGTAACGATATTAGTTGGTTTTGCTATAGAAAGGCCCATTTATTTACTGGCCAAAAATAGATTTGCCCGTATCCGTCCATGCGACTGCTTAGTAACAAATGCTTACATAGTACCCAGTGATAAATTTAGTTTGCCCTCGGGTCACAGCGCTGCAGCGTTCTTAGTTGCGATTATACTAAGTCACTTTTTCCCTGAATATATATGGCTACTACTTAGTTGGGCTGCTGGTGTGGCTATTTCTCGTGTTGTATTAGGCGTACATTTTCCTGCTGATATTATTATAGGTGCGATTATTGGCAGTGTTTGTGGCTTATTCGCATTAGCGCTTGTGGTACCTGTATGAAAATATTGTATGGAGTGCAGGGTACCGGTAATGGTCATATAACGCGAGCTAGGGTTATGGCAAGTTGCTTTAATAAACTTGGTATTGATGTTGATTATGTGTTTTCAGGGCGAGCAAATAAAGATTACTTTGATATGCACGAATTCTCAAATTATAAAGCGTATCGGGGCTTATCGTTTAGTACTGAAAATGGGCAAGTCAAAAATTTAAAAACACTTAAAAACATGCGAGTCTGTAAGCTGGTGAGTGATATAAAATCGCTTGATATAAAACAGTACGATTTTGTACTTAATGACTTTGAGCCTGTTACAGCATGGGCTGCAAAACGGGCAGGTATACCCGTTATTGGCATTAGTCACCAAGCAGCATTTTTATCAGATAACGTACCTATGTTTGGTCGTGGCGTACTGAGAAAATCACTTATCAAGCATTATGCACCAGCGACTAAATACTTAGGCGTGCACTGGCAACCATTTGCAAATAATATAATACCGCCTTTTATTGCTCATCATAATCACGACAACCCTGTAGCCGTAATGAACAAGGTATTGGTATATTTACCTTTCGAAAACTTAGATAGCGTTGTTGATTATTTAAAAGACTTTCCCGAAAAAGAATTTTATTGCTATCACCCAAATGCCAGCAATCAGTCTTTTGGACATATACATTTACGAGCCCCCTCACGTTCTGGCTTTTTAAACGACTTAGCAAACACAAGTGGTGTTATTGGTAACGCGGGATTTGAGCTTGCCAGTGAAGCGCTTAAGTTAGGTAAAAAGTTACTATTAAAGCCTTTAGATGGTCAGTTTGAGCAAGCAGCAAATGCACAAACTTTATTTTCCATGGGCATGGCGCATGTTATGAACTATTTAAACCCACAAGCCCTTGATGATTGGAATAGCGCGCCGCAAAACAAGCAGATAAATTACCCCAGCGATCCCGCGCCTTTAATTGATTGGTTGGTTAAACAACAATGGAATAACACACAATCGTTACATAAAGGTTTGTGGGATAGTGTCGCCTTATAGCCATCACATTTAAACTGTTTAGAATTACCAATAATAAAAAGTTAAATTAATTAGTCGCTTTTGATCTATTAGCTATAATAAAAATGCATATTCAAAAAAGGCGTTAGCGATGAATTTTTTACAAAACCTAACAATTAAACGACGTTTACAACTAAACGCAGTCGTTGTTGGTTTAGCAATGGTGGTCCTTTTATGCGTGATTATTTTTGAATCACGTACAACCTTGAGCTTAAACAAGACTATTCAATTAGCAGAAGAGCTCAACGTACATGCATTAGCATTGCGTAAACATGAAAAAAACTTTTTGTTTTATAAACAAGAAGACGCGTTAACTGCATTTGAAACGGATTTTGAGCAGTTAAGTGATAAAGTAAAAAAGTTACAACAGTTAATGGCTAACCAAGGTATTGCACAGGAGCAGGTCCAGCGCTTTGAGCAACTAATAAATAGCTATAATAATGATTTTGAAACTGTTGTTAAGCTTCAAAAAGAGATTGGTTTAACCCCGACCGACGGGTTATATGGCAAGCTTAGAAGCTCGGTTCATGAAGTTGAGCAACTATTAAAAGAGCAGCAAAATTACCAACTGCTGTCGTCAATGCTGCAACTAAGACGCTCAGAAAAAGATTTCATGCTGAGATTTGATATTAAGTACCTAGGGCGTTTTAATGAGGGAATTAATACATTTAAGCAGCAGATAGCTGCAGCACAGCTGCCAAGCGACTATAAAGCACAAATTAATCCTTTGATTGATATATACCAAAGCGAATTTCAAACACTTGTGCAGGCGCAAACTAAGCTAGGGCTAGATCTTGAGTCAGGCGCACTTGGAGTAATGCGTGACAGTGTAGATAAAAGCGACGCCATTGTTTCTAAAATCGTTAAAGACACTAAGTTACAAGTAGAGCAAAGTGTAGAGCAGGCTCAATTTTTAGCTATTTTGGTATTTGTGATTGCAGGTGTGATTGTATTAGCACTCGTTTATTTTACAAGCCACTCCATTATTGTACCTATTGAGCGGGTTTATCACACCATTAACGATATTCGTCGTAATAATGATTTGAGCGTGATGATAGAGCAAACTGGTAAAGACGAAATTACCACCATGACGGTCGACTTTAATAGCTTAATAGGCGATTTTAAGAACTTAATTAACGAAGTTAATGGTGCTTTAAACACGCTTAATGTAGCAACAGAGCATTTATCACAAAGTACCGCAGCAACAAGCTCTGGTATGCAAGAGCAACTACATGAAGCCGACATGGTTGCAACGGCAGCCACCGAAATGCAGGCGACGATTCAGGATATTTCACATAATACTGAGGCGGCTGCGAAAAAAGCAGAGTCAACAAATTTAAGTGCACAACAAGGGCGTAGTGAAGTAGATTCTACCGTTAAGCACATTAGGGCCCTATCTGATTCGCTGGGGAATGCATCAAATGTAGTGTCGCAACTTGAAAAAGATGGTGAAACAATTGGTTCAGTGCTTGATGTAATTCGAGGGATTGCAGATCAAACAAATTTACTTGCACTTAATGCGGCAATAGAAGCGGCCCGTGCTGGTGAGTATGGTCGTGGTTTTGCTGTTGTTGCAGATGAGGTTCGTTCATTAGCAAAGCGTACTCAAGAGTCTACAAGTGAGATTGAAGGTATTATAAGTACCTTACAGCAGCGTACTCAAGAAGTGGTGAGTATTATGCACAAATGTCGCTCTCAAGGTGATGAAAGTGCCTCGCAAGCAATTAAAGCAGGTGAGCTATTAGGCGCAATTACTGAAGATGTACAAACAATAATGGAAATGAGCTCTCAAATAGCAGTTGCTATTGATGAGCAAAGCCAAGTGGCATCAGAGGTTAATAAAAATGTAGTAAGAATTCGCGATATTGCACAAGACGCAACTGAACATGCTGCTAACAATGCGCAAACAAGTGAAGAGGTCTCTGAGCAGGCTCGCGTTCTGTTCACTGCAATTGATAAATTTAAGGTTTAATCACGCTTAATAGAACGGGGCTATAAAGTTTAAGGAACAAATTTTATAGGCACGCTATCTTTACTTTTTTCGTGTTCAGTTACCCGCGCTAAATATTCACTCCACAATGTATCTTGTTGCTGTTGTAGTTTTTCAAAGTAGCGCCAGCTAAATAGTCCGCTGTTATGGCCATCGTCAAAATCTAAACGAAGTGCGTAATGCCCAACAGGTACAATACTTTTTATTCCTACAGCTTGCTTATTAAGTACTAGCTTCATTGGGCCAGAGCCATGGCCCTGCACTTCAGCAGAGGGAGAGTGAACGCGTAAAAATTCACAGCTAAATACAGCTTTACTGTCATCATCAAAGTAAACATCTAGATTTTTACTTACACTGTGGTAATGCACTTTTGTTACGTGTTTCATTTAATATATCCCATTAAAAAGCCCCCAATCTGGAGGCTTTTAGTATAACGTTTATATTCGTTTTATAGAATAAAGCGGCTTAAGTCTTCATCTTCAACAAGTGCACCTAAGTGTTTTTCAACGTAAGCGGCGTCGATTACTAATGACGAGCCTGCTTTTTCAGAAGCATCGTATGAAATTTCTTCCATCAATCTTTCCATTACAGTGTGTAGACGACGAGCACCGATGTTTTCGGTTTTCTCGTTAACTTGCCAAGCTGCTTTGGCAATACGCTCAATTGCATCGTCGCTAAACTCAATCGATACCTGCTCAGTTTTAAGCAGCTCTCGTTGTTGCTCGGTAAGCGATGCATGAGGCTCTGTAAGGATGCGTTTAAAGTCATCTGCAGTAAGTGCTTCAAGTTCTACTCGAATCGGTAAGCGGCCCTGTAGCTCTGGGATCATATCTGATGGCTTTGCCATCTGAAACGCACCAGAGGCAATAAACAGCATATGGTCAGTTTTAACCATTCCGTGCTTAGTATTTACAGTTGAACCTTCAATTAGCGGTAGTAAGTCGCGTTGAACACCTTCTCGGCTCACATCTGGACCTGAAGAATCGCCGCGCTTACAAATTTTGTCTATTTCATCAATAAACACAATACCGTTTTGCTCTACTGCAAAAATAGCTTGTTCTTTTAGCTCTTCAGGATTTACTAATTTAGCGGCTTCTTCTTCCGTTAATAGTTTGAAGGCTTCTTTGATTTTTAGTTTACGCTTAGTGCGCTTATCGCCGCCCATGTTTTGAAACATGCTTTGTAGCTGGTTGGTCATATCTTCCATACCAGGAGGCGCCATAATTTCTACGTTTGGTTGTGCTTGTGCTAAATCGATTTCAATTTCTTTATCATCTAGCTGACCTTCACGTAGCTTTTTACGGAACGCTTGGCGAGTTGATGAGTTATCATCACGCTGCGTTTCGCCGTATTGATCTTTCGCTGGTGGTAAAAGGGCATCTAAAATGCGCTCTTCTGCTGCTTCTTCGGCGCGATGTTTAAATTTCTTAGTCTGCTGTTCGCGAGTCATTTTAATTGATACATCGACTAAATCGCGGATGATAGTCTCAACTTCTTTACCAACATAGCCAACTTCAGTGAACTTAGTCGCTTCTACTTTAATAAAGGGTGCGTTAGCAAGTTTTGCTAATCGGCGGGCAATTTCTGTTTTACCTACACCGGTTGGACCAATCATTAAAATGTTTTTTGGTGTTACTTCGCTGCGTAAATCTTCTTTGAGTTGCATGCGGCGCCAGCGGTTACGAAGTGCAATAGCAACCGCTTTTTTAGCTTTAGCCTGACCTATAATGTGCTGATCTAGCTCGTGAACAATTTCTCTTGGGGTCATATCAGACATAATAGTTCCTATTATAATTCTTCGATTGTTTGGAAGTTATTAGTAAATACGCAGATGTTGCCTGCAATAGTTAAGCTTTTCTCTACTATTTCACGAGCGCTTAAATCTGTATTTTCTAAAAGGGCAGTTGCAGCTGATTGCGCAAAGTTACCACCACTACCAATTGCAATTAAATCGTTTTCTGGCTGAACTACATCGCCATTACCGGTAATAATTAAAGAGGCTGTTTCGTCTGCTACGGCGAGCAGCGCTTCGAGTTTTCGAAGTGCACGGTCACTTCGCCAATCTTTAGCCATTTCTACTGCGGCTTTAGTTAGGTTGCCTTGGTGCATTTCTAATTTGCTTTCAAAACGTTCGAAAAGAGTGAAGGCATCAGCAGTACCGCCGGCAAAACCAGCGATTACTTTGCCATTATAAAGACGTCGAACTTTGCGGGCGTTGCCCTTCATTACGGTGTTACCAAGTGAAACTTGGCCATCGCCGCCAATTACAACTTTGTCGCCGCGGCGAACACTTACGATAGTAGTCATGTTATTCCTCATCATCGAGCTGCAGAGGCAACTCGTAAAAAACGATTATGATGAGGTTATATGGGTGAATGGTTTATTTTCAAGTCCAGCCCCAAATTCCGCAGCCGACTATTTTTACACGTTTAAGTTTGTTTTTATCGCTTTCGGCTTGGCGTTTGGTTTTATAAGGACCTAAACGTACTTTATACCAAGTACCATTGCTGCCTTCAGCCTGTTTTATCTCAGAAATGAGCCCTGCAAATGCGATTTTAGCTTTTAACGATTCAGCTTGTGCATGAGTTCTGAAAGAACCGCACTGCATAACATAAGGACCTTTTTGCTCAAGTTCTTTTACTTCAACTTGAATCTCGTGGTTTCTAATTTCTTTAATAAATTCAGGTGTGCGTGGAATAACAACTTCCACTTTTGCGGGCGCAGATGGGTGTGCTTGTTTTTCGACAAGTTTTGGATCGGCATTACTTTTAATAAACCATAGTGTGTAGGCAAAACCACCTACAAGTAAGATGGCTATAACGGCTAAAAGAATAGGAAATGGTTTTTTAGCGGGTGCATTTTTTTTACTGTTTCTGCCTGCAGGCTTTTTATTAATATAATCGTGCTGTGCCATGGTGTTATTTTGGCCTTAACCTAAATCATGTCTATAGGGTCTACGTCTAAGCTCCAGCGTACTTTTTGTGCAAGTTTACTGGTACTTAAATAATCAACCATTTGCGCAAGGTACTGATGTAATATGCGGCGATCTTGCGCTTGAATATGTAATTGAAAACGATACATACCTGCGACTTTTTCAAGTGGAGCAGGGATCGGACCGAGCAATTGTATACCAGATACCCCATTCACAGGAACCAAATCCGTCAAAAAATCGACGACTAGCTTAATGCTATGTCCTTGTGCACGCACAATGGCCATATTTGTAATGGGCGGTAAGTCAGCATCATCGCGCTCACTAAGAGCAAAGCGGGCAAAGTCTTGGTAGCCATTATTAACTAAGTCTTGTAAAAGAGGGTGTTCTGGAAAGTGTGTTTGTAATAACACTTGACCAGGCTCTCCTGAACGCCCAGCACGCCCCGCTACTTGGGTGACTAATTGCGCTAAGTGTTCTGTCGCTCTAAAGTCGCATGAGTATAAGCCGCTATCTACATCTAAAATTATAACAAGGCTTACATCTGCAAAGTGATGGCCTTTGGCAAGCATTTGTGTTCCCACTAAAATGCGTGCGCCTCCTAGGTTGATTTCATCAAGTGCTTTTTCAAGGCTACCTTTACGACGAGTTGAATCGCGATCTATACGAGTAACAGGTGTATCAGGAAATTCGGTAGATAAAAACTCTTCAATTTGCTCTGTGCCTTTACCGTTAGGGAATATTTGTGTGCTCCCGCAATCAGGACATTGGTGAGGGACAGGGTACTGGTCGCCACAGTGATGACAGATCATTTGTCCAATCGCTTTATGAAATGTAGCGCTGGTACTACAGCGTTTACATTCGCTCAACCAACCGCACTCATGACAAATTAGGGTTGGCGAGAAACCTCGGCGATTTAAAAATACCATAACCTGTTTACCGCGATTTAAATGCTGGCGCATAGTAGCAAGGCTTGCGTGGGCAATACCCGCTTGGTCGGGTTGGCCTTTCATATCGAGTAACTTAAATTGGTTGTCGGTCGCTGTTTGTGCACGCTCAGTTAAGCTTAATAGCTGGTATTTGTTATTAATTGCCTTGTGAAGTGTTTCAAGAGCGGGTGTAGCGCTGCCTAATATAAGCGGGATTTTATGCTGAAAAGCTCTGTAAGCGGCTAAATCACGGGCATGGTAACGAAGGGTATCTTGTTGTTTAAATGACGAGTCGTGCTCTTCATCAACAACAATCATGCCTAGTTTTAAAAATGGCAGAAAAATACTCGAACGCGTCCCAATAACTATCGCACAACTGCCTTTTTCGCAAAAGCGCCATGTTTGTAAGCGTTCGTTATCGGTAAGTGCTGAGTGCCAAAGCATAATGGGTGTATCAGGAAAGCGGCGACGAAAACGGTTTACAGTTTGTGGCGTTAAACCTATTTCTGGCACTAATACTAATGCTTGCTCACCACGTTTTAATACTTCTTCTAGGCACTGTAAATACACTTCTGTTTTACCACTGCCAGTGACGCCTTCTAATAAAAAGCTGCTAAATCCAGTACTTTGATTTATTGCTGTACAGGCAACCGCTTGTTCTTTATTAAGTATAGGTTTGCTACCGACAGTTGGTACAACGCTTTGCCATTGGTTATCGTGTTCAATAGTTTGCGTCATAAGCTCTTTATCTATTAGGCTATCTATTGTTTTTTTACTAAAGCCCAGTGCCTTTAACTCAGTTAACGATGACTTACCTGATTGCGATAACTGTTTTAATAAGTTGAGCTGTGTTTTAGCTTTTAATGACGGTACTTTCGCGCCTTTTTCAGTTAAAGCAACCATATTAATACTGGTTTTATCAGGTGATTCACCTTGGCGAAGTACAGCGGGTAGCGCTATATGAATAGTTTCGCCTAAAGGATAGCAATAATAGCGCGCGGTAAAGCTAAGGAGATCTAGGTGCTGAGTACTTAAAATAGGGGCGTCGTCTATTACCTCTATAATATTCTTAATTTTATCTAAAGGGACGTCGGTACTGCTTTTAATACCCAGAACAACAGCCACTTTTTTTTGGTTACCAAAAGGTACCAAAACGCGCATACCGGGTAGTAAAGGCGTTGAGAGGCCGCTGAGCTGTTCTTCTATTTTATAATCAAAGGTGCGTGGGAGCGGGACTTTAATAGCAACTTCAACAAAACTCATAACAACTCAACCCGTAAAATTAATGCTGTAATGTACTAAAATTACCGTAAAAAACCTACTAGCAATAGTGCTTGAGGCAGAGATTGTTCACTTTTTTGGCTAAAACATAAATAAATACTTGTGTAGGGGAACGTTGTTGGATAAAATCCGCCACCAACAAATTTGTTTTAACGACGTATGGTGCCAGACTTCGGGTTTGGAGAGCGATGCGGCCTTAACTAGAGGTTCCTATGAAAGAAGGTATTCACCCTAAGTACGAAGTAATTTCTGCAACATGTTCATGCGGAAACAAATTCGAAACTAGCTCAACTCTTTGTAAAGACATTCACTTAGACGTATGTTCTGCGTGTCACCCGTTTTACACTGGTAAGCAAAAGATTTTAGACACTGGCGGCCGTGTTGATCGCTTCAACAAGCGCTTCGGTGCACTTAGCAGCAAGAAGTAATTATTGCTGTTTAGTTAAAAAAAGCACCTTAGGGTGCTTTTTTTGTGCCTAAAATTTGCCATTTATTACCTCATTTAGCTAACTTTGGATATATCCCTCTTTGCATAACTATTTCCTATTCTTATTCTGAGTATGCATAAACCTTTACAGACAAATCGATAGATATTCTCTATATTTTAAATAGTACAATTTTTAACTAGGTTGATAAAAGTAGCTAACGTGGGCTTATCTGTTTTTAAAGTAGAGTAGTAGGCTGTTATTTAAGTTTATGGTGATACTTTATACATACATTTTTTTAATATTTCACTAGGCATAAAAGCACCTTAAAACTTACTTTTTAGGTGAATTTTTATTTATTAAATGTTTATATAATCCTGCAAAGTTACTGAAAAACCTCTTAAAATTAAAGGATATAGCATATAACAGGATAGACCTGATATTGCTTGGAATTTAAAAATAATAAGGGTATCGTACCCCAAGACTCCACCTCTCACTTTAACTTAAATTGCAGGATACCATCGCGTTATGTCTGACTTTCGTGAACAAGCACTACATTATCACTCACACCCCGTACCTGGTAAAATTAGCATTGAGCTAACAAAGCCTGCTGAAACAGTTCAAGACTTAGCCCTAGCTTATAGCCCTGGCGTTGCCGAACCTGTACGTGAAATTGCTGCAGATCCTGCAAATGCATATAAATATACCGGTAAAGGTAATATGGTTGCGGTTATCACTAATGGTACTGCAATTCTCGGACTTGGTAATTTAGGCCCGTTAGCGTCTAAACCTGTAATGGAAGGTAAAGCGTTATTGTTCAAACGTTTCGCTGGCCTTGATTCAATTGATATTGAAGTTAAGCACCGTACGACAGAAGACTTTATTAATACGGTTGCCAATATTGCCGATACATTCGGTGGTATTAACCTTGAAGATATTAAAGCACCAGAGTGTTTTGAAATTGAAAAAGCATTAATAGAGCGTTGTAGCATTCCTGTTTTTCATGATGATCAACACGGAACTGCGATTGTAACGGCTGCGGGCATGTTAAATGCGTTAGAAGTACAAGGTAAGTCAATTGAAGATGCAATTATTGTATGTTTAGGGGCTGGNTGGCGCTGCCGCTGTTGCGTGTATGGAGCTGTTGATTAAGTGCGGAGCACTGCGCGAACACATTTATATGCTTGACCGCAAAGGTGTTATTCATACCCGCCGCGATGATTTAAATGAATATAAACAGCTTTTTGCTAACAATACCGATAAGCGTACATTGCAAGATGTAATTGCAGATGCTGATGTGTTTGTAGGTGTTTCTGGCCCTAACTTATTAGCGGCTGAAGATTTAAAGCTAATGGCTGAAAAACCAGTTGTGTTTGCATGTTCAAACCCAGATCCTGAGATTGATCCTGCACTTGCGCACGGCGCACGTAACGATTTAATTATGGCAACAGGGCGCTCTGATTACCCTAATCAGGTTAACAATGTTTTATGTTTCCCGTTTATTTTCCGTGGTGCGCTTGATGTGCGTGCAAGCGCTATTAACGATGAAATGAAAATTGCTGCAGTTGAGGCTATCCGTAGTATTGCTAAAGAGCCTGTACCTGCAGAAGTTTTAAAAGCAGCAGGCGTAGATAAATTAGAGTTTGGTGCACAGTATATTATACCAAAACCAATGGACCCTCGTTTACTGCCGCGTATAGCAAGAGCTGTTGCCCTAGCTGCTGTTGAGTCAGGTGTTGCGCAAATTGATTTGCCAGAAAATTATATGCAGTAAATCTATACAGTAGAGCTATGCAATAAAATTTAGACATAAAAAAACCTCAGTAATTACTGAGGTTTTTTTGTCTTTGTAATATTTATTCTTCGTTTAAAACGGGTACTTCTAGACCCATTTCTTGCATTATTTTTTTAACTTCTTCTGGCACTTTTTCGGCGTTATCTTTACGTAAGTCATCGTCATTTGGTAAAGGTTGGCCAGTAAAAGCATGCAAAAATGCCTCACATAGCAATTCACTATTTGTAGCATGGCGAAGGTTATTGATTTGACGACGTGTACGTTCGTCAGTTAATACCTTTAATACATTTAGCGGGATCGAAACGGTGATCTTTTTAACTTGCTCTGATTTTTTACCGTGTTCTGCGTATGGGTGAATATACTCACCATTCCATTTAGCCATAAGATGTATCGTTGCCTCAGATTATTAATTTCTCACACGGTATAAAAAGCGTGTAAATATGCGTGAAATTCTATCGATTTAAAAAAGATAGTCAAATAATAGATACCGATCTATCTTAATAAGCCTATTGTGAGTGTAAAGATAAGCACACTTTTGTGAGCTAAAATGTGTTATTCGCAGAGGCTCCTTCTACTTATAGCCATCTAGAGCTTTAAAATACTTTGACTTATCAAAACGGATAACTTACTCTTTTGGACGTCTAAACATCCAAATTAATCAGGTGACGAATATGAGCGAAAAAAACAAAGCAACCATTGCTGTACGTAACGGCGTTGATGCTGATAAACATCATGGTGCGGTGGTACCGCCAATTTATTTATCGACTACTTATTCGTTTGCCGACTTTGATACTAAGCGTGAGTATGATTATGGTCGTAGCGGTAATCCTAATCGTGATATTTTAGCTGAGACGCTTGCTAAGCTTGAAGGTGGCGCTCGTGGCATAATTACAGCTACAGGCATGGCTGCCGTGCATTTGGCTACTCAGCTACTTAATAGTGACGATACGTTAGTAATTCCACATGATTGTTATGGTGGCAGCTATCGTTTATTTACATCGTTACAAAAACGCGGACTACTAAAGCTCGAAATATTAGATTTAACAAAAGAAGAAAGCCTTCAACAAATTTTAGTAATTAAACCTAAGCTTATTTGGATAGAAACCCCAAGTAACCCAGTACTTCGTTTAACAGATATTAAAGCAGTGACTGATGTGGCTAAGCAATGCGGGGCTTTGGTTGCAGCAGATAACACGTTTTTGTCTCCTGCCTTACAAAACCCTATTAAGTTTGGTGTAGATATTGTGGTGCATTCAACTACTAAATATATTAACGGGCACTCAGATGTAGTGGGCGGCGCTGTTATTGCTGCAACACAAGAGCTTGGTGATGAGCTTGCTTGGTGGGCAAATAATATTGGTATTACGGGCGCCCCTTTTGATAGTTATTTAACGCTTCGTGGTCTACGTACTTTAAATGTGCGCTTAAGGCAGCACCAAGAAAATGCGCTAGCAATAGCTAAGTACCTTGAAAGCTCCAATTTTGTAAGCCAAGTTTACTATCCAGGACTTGAGTCACATCCTCAACATGAGCTTGCTAAAGCACAGCAACTTGGTTTTGGTGGCATGGTTAGTTTTGATATTAAAGGCGATATAAACGACGCTGCGGCATTTTTAACTAGCCTTAAAACGTTTAGTTTAGCTGAGTCATTAGGTGGCGTAGAGAGCTTAATTTGTCACCCTGCAACTATGACGCACGCAGGTATGGAGGCAACAGCACGTTTAGAGGCGGGTGTGGGCGATACGCTTATTCGTATTTCGGTAGGTATTGAAGATATACACGATTTAGTCGCTGATTTTGAACGAGTGTTTGAACTTGTAAAACCAGGGCAAAATAAAAATGTTGGCCGTGTAGGCAAAGGAGCAGGCACTCCTGGTGGTAACGTTAAATTAAGTGCAGCCCGTCCGGCGCTTTGGTGATTAATATGGTCAATTGTGTACATAAATTTGGTGGTTCAAGCTTAAGCTCTAGTGAGCGCTATCAAAGCGTAGCTAAAATAATTATTGGGCATACTCAGCCGGGTGACTGTGTTGTGGTATCTGCTGCAGGTAAGACTACAGATACACTTGTGTCGTTGTGGCAAAGTTATCAGCTGCAAGACACGCAAGCTGTCGCTGATATTTTACTGCAGTTAAATAACCATCAAAGCGATTTAATTGAGCAGTTATTACAAGCTGATTTAAAGCGCTGCGCACTTAAAACACTAAATACCGAGCTTAGTAATATTGCAGAACTTGCTCAAGCTGAGCAGCTAAAAGAGGCTGCGTTACTTGCGCATGGGGAACTGTGGTCTGCACGTTTACTCGCTACTTATTTACAGCAGCTAAATATTGAGGCGTGTGCTCAAGATGCCCGTAGTCTTTTTACCTTAAACGATGGTGAATTAATGCATGCGCAAAATGCGCAGCAATGTCGACAGTCAATTTTACCTAATAAGATAAATGTTGTTACTGGGTTTATTGCCGCCGATACGAAAGGTGAGACCGTAACACTTGGACGCAACGGTAGCGATTATAGTGCAACACTACTTGCAAATTACTGTAATGCTAAGCAAGTATGTATTTGGACCGATACACAGGGTGTGTTTAGCACTGATCCTCGAAAGGTAAAAAAGGCGATTAAGTACGGCAAAATTTGTCGCGGGCAAGCTAATTTATTAGCTCGTTTGGGTAACCCTGTATTACATGCAAAAACACTATCGCCACTTAAAAACACAGATATTAAGCTAGCTGTTCGTAGTAGTTTTGATGTGCAAGCAAGCCCAACAGATATAGTAAAAGAAGGTTCAGCAAAGAAAAAGCGCTTTATAACCACGCTGCAAAATGTTGATCTGTTAATGGTTGAAGGATTAAGTGAAGGTGAGGTCGCAAGCGTTAGTCAGCTTATTCAGCATAGCCTTCATCATTTTAACCATAATGGTGAAGTGTATTTAGTAGTACCGGCTGCACAAACATATCAAGTTATTAATTACTTTGCTGGTAGAGCTAATATTAGTGAGTCAAATTTAAATGGCTGTGCAATTGTTGCCCCTGAGCAAGACATTAGTGTACTTAAACTGCAAGCTTTAGAAGTATTAGCTGAGCAGACTATAAAACCGCGTTTTGTGCATCAAGATAATGGTTATGTTTTATTACTAACAGACCAATTTATAGATAGCGATATACAAAGCGCCTTACACGATAAGCTAATCAATAAAGGCCAAGAAATAGCCGTTATAGTTGCGGGCCTTGGCAATGTAGGCGATGCTTTTATTGAGCAGTTATCGGCACAATTTGAGCGTTTATCAGGCGATTTTAGTATTAAATTGGTAGCGCTGGTTCGCTCTAAACATATGTTATTTAATGCAAGTGGCATAAATATACCGCAATGGAAAACTCAATGGCAGCATGAGGCGAATAGCTATGAAGCTGCGGATTTACTTAATGCGATAAGCGAGCTTGACTACGAACATAAAGTGTTAATTGATATTACCGCAAGTGAGCAGTTTAGCTTTTTATATACAGATTTTGTAGACAGAGATTGTCATTTAATTAGTGCTAACAAATATGCAGGTACAGCACCTACTTCTTGGTATAAAGCACTTCGTAGTAACCTTGGCGAACGTAATTTACATTGGCGATATAATACAAGTGTAGGCGCAGGCTTACCTATCAATTTTGCTTTGGCTGATTTGCAAAATAGTGGTGATAAAATTACGCGTATTGAAGGCGTGTTCTCGGGTACACTTTCGTGGTTATGTAGTAAGTATGATGGTACGACTGCTTTTTCTGAGTTGGTATTAGAAGCACAGAAAATGGGGTTCACAGAGCCTGACCCTCGCGAGGATTTATCTGGACGAGATATGCAGCGTAAGTTACTTATTTTAGCTCGAGAGTTAGGTATAGAGCTTGAGCTTGATGATATTAGCTTATCGGCATTAATGCCCGGCGAGCTTGCGCTAGGAAGCTGGGAAGACTTTCTAAACAATAAAGCCCAGCTAGATGCGTTCATTGAAGAGCATGCTGATACAGCAAAAGCTAATAACTCAGTACTGAGATACACAGGCCTATTAGATATAACAAAAACTGAAGTTATCGCTAAAGTAGGAATTACGTATGTCCCCAATGGGGATGCGTTAGCAAACCTTACACCTGGCGATAATATTTTTGTAATTAATAGTAAATGGTATAGTGATAACGCGCTTGTGATTCAGGGGCCAGGGGCTGGGAAAGAAGTAACCGCTGCGGGTGTACACTCTGACTTATATTGGCTTGTTCAAAACTTAAAATAAGCGATTATTTAAATTAAAACGGCAGCTTAAATAAGCTGCCGTTTTTTGTATTACAGAGATATTATTAAAATAGCTCTTCTTCGGTTTTTGTGTCTTCTTCAAATATATCGTTTGGCTGAGATAGCACATACTTTGTCGGTGCAGTGCCTTTTTCGAAGTATTCAAAGCGGCTGGNAGTCATTTTTGTGGCTTAGCAAACCAGTGGCTAAATCAATACGAATCGAAACAAGCCCCTCAGGTGGCTCAATTGGCGCTTCAGGTGTTCCCTCAAGTGCGGCTTTCATAAATTCAATCCATGCAGGCTGCGCTGTTTTAGCCCCCGATTCAGCACCAGATATTTGGCTGCTATCTAAGTTGTTATTGTACGTAGAACGGCCAAGAGCGTTACCTGGGTTATCAAAGCCCACCCACACAGAAGTCATTACTTTACTGTTAAAACCACTAAACCAGGTGTCTACAGAATCGTTAGTTGTGCCTGTTTTACCCGAAAGATCACGACGTTCTAAAGCTTGTGCGCGCCAACCTGTGCCACTCCAACCCGTTTTATGGCCCCAACTACCGCCGCCCCAAATACCACTGTGCATTGCATCAGCAATTAAAAATGCATTCTGCTTAGAAATAATTCTCGGTGCACATTTTTTTGTTGGTTCCACTACATCACTACTATTATGAAGTGAGAATTCATTGCGTGTTGGTAAAGGCTCTTCATCACAGGCTAGGGCAGGGTTTGCTTTAAACAATACATTACCGTAAGCATCTTGAATTTCTGAAATAAAGTAAGGTTCAATTAAGTGGCCACCATTGGCAAATGCACTCATGCCACGAGCAAGTTCAAGTGGTGTAATGGAAGCACTACCCAGTGCTAGTGATTCACTGCGATTAATGTCTGAATCTTTAAAGCCAAACTTTAATAAATGATCAGCTGTACGTTGTAATCCAACGCCGCGTAGTAAGCGCACCGAAATAACGTTTTTAGATTGTGCTAAAGCACGGCGAATTCTTATCGGACCATTATATACAGCAGGGCTGTTTTTAGGGCGCCATGCTACGCCTTGGCTTTTATCCCATTGGTTTATAGGAGCATCGTTTAATATAGACGCAAGCGTGTAACCTTTTTCAAGTGCTGCTGAATATATAAAAGGTTTTATATTAGAACCTACTTGACGCTTTGCTTGTACCGCTCGGTTATATTGACTTTGCTCAAAGCTGTAACCACCTACAATAGCTTTAATTCTGCCATCTTGTGGGTCGAGTGACACAATAGCACTTGATGCTTCTGGTATTTGGCTTAGTAAGTAGCTGTCATCTTCATTTTTACGCACCCATATTTGCATTCCTGGCGTTAAAATATCTGTAGCTGCTTTTGGAGCAAAACTTTGGCGGTAACGAGTAATATATTTACGCGCCCATTTTAAGTTATCCCAAGTAAGAGTTGTGCGCTCGCCACTTTTAAGTAATACCGACGCTGTTTTATCATTAACACTAAGCACGGCTGCTGCTTTCAAAGTACCCAACTCATTTACGCTTTGTAATTTATTGAGTATTTGTTGCTCAGTTAAAGCAGGTTGTGTTTCAGGATCCCATAAAACATCTGTTGGTCCTCTAAAACCATGGCGCATATCGTAATTATGTAAGTTGTTTACAAGTGCGTTTTGCGCTGCTTTTTGAACTTTAGACTCTACCGAGGTGAAAATTTTAAAACCTGAGTTGTAAGCTTTATCTATTCCATAACGCGAGACCATTTCAGCGCGCACCATTTCAGAAATATACGGGGCGTATAAATTTATTTCAGCACCATGAAAATAAGCGGTGATAGGTTGGCTCGTTGCTTCGTTATATTCTTCTTGAGTAATATAATTTTCAGTTAATAAACGCCCTAAAACAACATTTCGGCGTGCTTTTGCACGCGTTGGGTTACGAATTGGGTTTAAAGCTGAAGGGGCCTTCGGTAAACCTGCAATCATCGCCATTTGTGCAAGTGTTAAATCTTTTAACTCCTTACCGTAATAAACTTGTGCTGCAGCACCAATACCAAAAGCGCGATTACCTAATTCTATTTTATTAAGGTAAAGCTCTAAAATTTCGTCTTTTGTTAATACACCTTCAATATGTAGCGCTATAAATATTTCTTTAACTTTACGAATATATGCTTTTTCGCGAGTTAAAAAGAAATTACGAGCAAGCTGCATAGTAATAGTACTTGCGCCTTGTTTTTTCTCGCCGGTAGATATAAGAACAATAGCCGAACGTACAATACCTATAGGATCTATGCCTATATGATCGTAAAATCGATTATCTTCTGTCGCTAAAAATGCATTAATGAGGGTTTGAGGAATTTCATCAATAGTCACTGGAATACGACGCTTTTCACCAAATTGATTGATTAAAAGCCCATCTTTTGTGAATACTTGCATAGGAGTTTGTAATTGCACGTCTTTTAAAACTTGCACACTGGGGATATCAGGTTTAACGTAATAATAAAGACTGACCAAAGTGATCAGACCAATTAACACACAAATGATAAAAAATTGTAAAGTTCGTTTTAATAAAATCACTTATATTTCCCTAAATGGACTCCCAATTGCGAGTTTTGACTGCTAGTATATATTGATTAAAAAATGAATAATATTTTTTCAGATAAAAATTATAACTTGTTTATTATTAAAACAAAGGCCAAGTTGAAACATGCTAAGTCAACTATTTCAAAAACCGTCCCCGATGATGGTAGGAATTGATATTGGATCGCACTCTATCAAAGCGGTGCTTTTACGTGAAATTGAAACTGGATTTCGACTAGAAGCACTTGCAATTGAGCCGATGCCAAAAGGTGCGATGAGTGAGCGCACAATCCAAGATATTGAAGCGATTGGTAACGTTATTACAAAATTAAGAAAAAAATTACCGAAGTCGTTAAAATCTGCTGCAGTGGCTGTTTCTGGCCAAACAGTTATTACAAAAGTGATCTTCATGGATGTATCGTTAACAGATGCTGAACTTGAATCGCAAATTGAAATTGAAGCTGATAGTTTAATCCCTTACCCGCTTGATGAAGTGAGCCTCGATTTTGAGAAGCTTTCGACGAATGAGGCCGATCCTAGCAAAATGAATGTTTTGCTTTCGGCTGCTCGTACTGAGAGTGTTGAAGCACGGGTGGGCGCTTTAGAAGCCGCAAATTTAGAAGCCAAAATAGTAGATGTAGAAAGCTACGCATTGAGCCGTGCTATGGACGTTTACTATCAACAATTACCTAGCGATGCATTTAATAAGTGTGTGGCTGTGGTCGATATTGGCGCAGTTTTAATGCTTGTAAGTGTTGTGCAAGCTGGGGAAACCATTTATACCCGTGACCAAGTTTTTGGTGGCGATCAATATACAAATAGTATTGTTGCTTATTATAATAAAGGCTTTGATGAAGCCGAAATAGGCAAAACATCAGGTGATTTACCGCCAAACTATACCTTTGAAGTATTAGCCCCTTTTCAAACTTCGTTACTTCAACAAGTTCGCAGAGCTGTGCAAATGTTTTTAACAACCAGCGGTAAAGAGCAAATAGATTATATTGTATTAACGGGCGGTACATCGATGATAAAAGGTATCGACCGATTGCTTATTGAAGAACTCGGTATCCACTCAGTTGTTGCAGAGCCTTTTGTAAATATGGAAATTTCCCCAAAGGTAGACCGTAATATAATGCAGCGTCACAAAACGCAGTTTGCAATTGCAACAGGGTTGGCATTAAGGAGTTTTTCAACATGCCACATATAAATCTACTGCCTTGGCGTGAATCACAACGCGAAGAATCGAAAAAGAAATTTGTAACTATACTTGTTGGTGTCGTCATACTTTGTTTTGCAAGTATGTATTTATTAAGTTCTTTTTATAGCGCTTTAAAAGACGGTCAAAATTTAAAGAATAATTATTTAAGCTCAGAAATTAGCATGCTAGATAAAAAAATAAGTGAAATACGAAGCTTAGATAAAAGAAAGGAAAATTTACAACAGCGTATGAGGCTCATTGAAGAATTGCAAAGCAGCCGTAATTTGGGTACGCAAATAATGGATGAAGTTGCCAAAATAGTGCCAGGTGGCGTTTATTTAACAAAGCTGGAGCGCAAAGGCAGCCAAATACATGTTTTAGGACGTAGTGAATCTAATAATCGCCTATCAACAATGCTCCGCCAAGTACAAAGCTCATATTTACTAGAGAATCCTTCAATGCAGGGCATTGTTGCAGGCGATCAATCTTCGCGTTTACTTAGTGATTTTAATATGGAATTTTATGTAAAACCATTTGATAAAATTGGTGAGGTTAGCGATGAACCTTGATTTTAAAGCACTGAGTGAAATTGATTGGAATGAAATAGAGCTTGATAACATTGGTGATTGGCCAATTGCTGTTAAAGCAATTTGCTGCACATTTGTTGCGGGCCTTGTATTGTTTTTTAGTTATAGCCTATTAGTTTCTGATGAAATTGACAGCTACCATAGTGCCGTGGCAAAAGAAGTTGAACTACGAACAACTTATCGAACTAAGTATGCAGTAGCGAGCAACCTTGAAATATATCGTCAACAAATGATTGAAATGGAAGATAAGTTTTCACAGCTATTAAAGCGTCTACCCACTTCGAACGAAACTCCTGGTTTACTTGATGATTTATCATATGTTGGGACAACGAGTGGTCTGACTTTTTTAAAAATAGGTTGGCTGCCAGAAGTTGAAAAAGAATTTTATACCGAGCTACCTATTAAAATCGAAGTAATAGGTAGCTACCATGAGTTTGGTGAGTTTGTAGGTAAAGTGGCCCAGTTACCCCGAATTGTAAGCTTACATGACTTTTCTATTTTATCATCGGGCGATAAACAGTTAACATTCAGTGTTGTTGCAAAAACATATCGTTATGAAGAAGGGGTTAAAAAATGAAACTCCTTCGCGTAGTACCTTTAGCTATAGCGTTTGTTTTAGCTGGTTGTAATGATGACACTTCTGAGCAAAAAGAATTTATTGATCAGGTAAAAGCAAGCACCACACCAAAGGTTGAGACGATTCCTGAACTGACAAAGTTTGAAATATTTGAGTACAGTGCTGGTCAGCTACGTAGCCCGTTTGTAGCGCCTCAGCCTGAGATTATTCAAAATAAACTAACGCAAGTAAAAAACTGTTTGCACCCAGATCAAGAGCGTCGCCGCGAACCGTTAGAGAAATACCCGCTAGATAATTTAGCAATGAAAGGCACAATTGGCTCTAGTGGACAAATATGGGCATTAATTACAGCAACAGATGACACTTTGCACCGCGTAACGGTAGGGAATTATCTTGGAAGTTATGATGGCAAAGTAAAAATAGTAAGCAACGACTATATAGAATTAGTGGAATTAATCCCTGATGGGTCTGGTTGTTGGAAAGAGCGCCTGACTAAATTAGAAATGTTAGAGGCGGCAACAGATGGCGCAAATTAATAATAAAAAAGGTAAAAATAGCATGTATAAGGACGTACTTTGGCTTCATCGTATTTCACGAGTATTATTGGTTGCTGTTGCTTTAGTCACTGTAAATACAGCCATTGCAGGGCCATTACTATATGATGTTCGTTATAACCCATTACTTAAAGGCGAGACTGAATTACAGCTTGTTTTTGATGAAGAGTTAACGCTTGAGCCAAAAGTTCAGGTGTTTAATAGCCCAGCCAGAATCGAAATGTTTTTTGATACTGCAGAGTTAGAGGTTGGTTTAAATGATGTTGCAGTTAATCAAGCTGGGATTAGCAATGTAACTAATGTTCTAACTGATAGTGGTTTAAAAGTAACAGTAAACCTAGATAGATTAAAAATTTATGAAACCGAAGTTCATAATAATTTAGTATCAATACGCGTATCGGACAACCCACTTACAGAATCTGAAAACGAAGATGTAGTGATGGATTCAGGTGATGTAAGTGGAAATTATATTAATCGTATTCAGTCAATTGATTTCAGACGTGGTGAAAAGGGCGAAGCTAAAGTACTCGTATTTTTACAAGACACTCAAGCTGCAATTGAAGTACATGA
The DNA here is from genome assembly GCF_000498015.1 of Pseudoalteromonas sp. TAE79. NCBI lineage: Bacteria > Pseudomonadati > Pseudomonadota > Gammaproteobacteria > Alteromonadales > Pseudoalteromonadaceae > Pseudoalteromonas > Pseudoalteromonas sp. TAE79. Next base: position 271 of record NZ_AUTL01000176.1, on the reverse strand, counting down.
GAGCGGCGGAAAAATTTATGCAGACTTCCATCATACTGATATTTTAGATGACTTACTTTATGAGCTGGATGTATTAGATTTTGGTACTGTTGTAAGTAATATTGAGACTTTTAAAGAAGATGGATTAAGTCGTGTTGTTATTGAGCCAAACGCTCAGTTTACATTTACGTACCAGCAAATAGATAATATTTTAACGCTGACGGTAGAAAAAGATGAAACGCAAAACGCCTATTTAGACGGTGGCGTTGAGTACCAAGGTCGCCCTATGACC
>NZ_AUTL01000175.1:0-2355 GCF_000498015.1 Pseudoalteromonas sp. TAE79 | reverse complement strand
GTGAGCGTCTAGCGAACTACACCTATGTTTTAAAATTCCAGGGTAACAAGCTGTCGATATCGGGCTCAGGCTGGCACAGTTCATCAAGGCAAGCACAGATGTAATTAAATGGGATTAGACCATTTATCTTGGCGGTTTCCACAATGCTGTAAAGGGTGGCACTAGCATGGGCACCGTTAGCCGTTTGGCTAAATAACCAATTCTTTCGGCCTATCACAAACGGTTTTACCGCGCGTTCTGCTCTATTATTATCGATGCTAAGTCGGCCATCATCAACATAGCGTATGAGCTTGTGCCATTGATTTGCCAGGTAATTAGCTGCCTCTATCAGTTTGCTGTTCCCCACTAAATTTGGCTGATCCTGCTCAAGCCATATTTTTAGCTTGCTAAGAATAGGCAGGCTAACCTCTTGTCTTGCCGTATATTTGTCATCCACACTTTTATCTTTGATGCGTGACTCAACGCCGTACAGTTTTTGGATAAGGCTCAATACCACATCCGCTTTGCCGGTTTTGTTTTTACCTTGTAGCTTTTTCGCGTCGATAAATTTACGACGAGCATGCGCCCAGCAGCCAATTAAGGTTGCCTCTGTTCTGGCATAGGCTTGATAGCCATCCACGTGCAAGTACCCTTGATATCCATCAAGATAATTGACCACGCAGGCGGCCGCGCGACTATTGTGGAAGTCGTAAAGTACGATATTAGGGATGGGATTATTCGGGTCTGGTGAATCTCGACCCGAGCAATACACCCACATGTAACTGTTTACTTTGTCCGATTTCACCACCTTTAATGGCGTTTCATCGGCAAACAGCGTGGGTTGCTTTAACAGCTCGGCTTTAAGCCGTTCAACTAATGGCGCGAAGAGTGTGGCTGATTTGTCTATCCAGCTGCTCATGATCTGTCGACTGAGTTCAATACCGTATTGCTTAAACATCGCTTCCTGGCGATACAGCGGTAACCCGTATTGGTATTTACTGGTGATAAGCTGACTGAGCAAACTGCTGGTTGCAATGCCTTTGTTGATGGGCATGGCAGGCATTGAGGCTTGTTTAATCTGTGTCTGAGTTGAGGATTTATCACAGTGACGGCAGGCGTATTTAGGCCTAATATGCTCAATCACTTTGATTTTAGCGGGTATGAACTCAAGCTTTTCTGACTTATCTTCACCCATTTTATGTAGCTCACCGCCACAGCAATCACAGGTTTTGTCGATGATGTCGTGAATAACCTGCTCACGAGGTAAGTCTTTTGGCAGTGCCTTACGCACCGGCTTTTTACGGGTATAGCTAATGGATTGTTGCTCTGCCTCAACTTCCTCAACAATTTCTTCCACTTCATTGAATAACTCGCCTTGCCCGGCAAAGCCTTCAGCACTTTTGCCGAATTGTTTTTGTTGGGCCAAGCTCCAGCGCTCTTCCAATGCCGCAATCTGGGCATCCTTCTGCGCTAACAGTTTTTCAAGTTCAGCAATGCGCTGTTTAAGGGCGAGTTCATTTTTCATGACGCCTATTTTAAGGCATCATCAAAGGCTTTGCAGTGCTAACTGAACTCACTTTGATGATCATCAATCGATCGCAAATATTAAAGCATTTTCTTACCTGCGACATCAATTTTACTGTGTCCAATCACATCATAACCCGATAATAACCAGTGTAATTGCTGCTCGCTTAAGGTCATGGTGGGTGACATGAGTTTGGGCCATTTGAACTTATGCTTATCTAATCGCTTATACCACAGTGCAAAACCGGTGTTATCCCAGTAAAGCAGTTTGAGTTTGTCACGGCCTTTATTACAAAACACAAATAGCGCACCACTGAGCACGGGTAGTTCAAGCTCTGCTTCCACCAACGCCGCCAGACCATTAATTGATTTTCGAAAATCAACGGCATCGGCACATAAATAGACGGTGGGTACATCAACGAACATCCTCATACCGTTAGCCCTTTAATAATGGCAACGATATCGGCCGTCGCTAAATCGATAGGAAACGTGAGTTGGCCGGTTAGCGTATCAAACTGCAGCGTATTTTGACGAGTTTGCGCGCAGACTTCAGTAGTTTGTTTTACCTGGACAAAACGTGATGATGTAAGGCACTGCGTGTGCACTGGCAAGGTGGAATTAGGCTGGTCTTTTGCCAGTAAAGCACGTTGTTTATAATAAGTCGTAATAGCGACATTATGGTGTTGGCAGAATTCAATATTAGTACCACTAAACGTACTGCGTTGCAGCAAAAGCTGCTGCCACTGTGCGCTTGTTCTGTAAGTTTTCATCACCTGCTCCGAATTTATCATTGAGCAGGTATTTTTAGATAATCAGAACATCGATGCTAGGTGTGGTTCGCTAGACGCTTAC